>CAIOKL010000174.1 GCA_903858915.1 uncultured Alphaproteobacteria bacterium
CCTTCAACATCTTCAGCGATAATTAATAGTGGACGACCTGATTGAACTACAGCCTCAAGCATTGGAACCATTGGTTGTAAATTTGAGATTTTTTTCTCGAATAACAAAATCATGGCATTTTCCATTTCGACAGCCATTTTGTCGGCGTTAGTTACGAAATATGGCGATAAATATCCGCGATCAAATTTCATACCTTCAACCACGTCAACTTCGAATTCCAAACCTTTGGCTTCTTCAACGGTAATTGGGCTATCGGGACCAACTTTTTGTACCGCATCAGCGATTTTATTACCAACCTCAGCATCACCATTCGCAGAAATGGTAGCAACTTGGGCAATTTCTTCTTTGTTGCTAACTTTTTTGCTCATTTTACCGAGTTCTTTAACTACCGCTTCCACGGCAATATCGATACCGCGTTTCAAATCCATTGGATTGATTCCAGCAGCCACCGATTTAATTCCTTCACGAACTATTGATTGGGCTAAAACCGTTGAGGTTGTAGTTCCATCACCAGCAATATCATTAGTTTTTGAAGCAACTTCTTTGATCATTTGCGCACCCAAATTTTGGAATTTGTCAGCGAGATCAATTTCTTTGGCAACAGTAACGCCATCTTTAGTAATTCTTGGCGCACCGAATGATTTTTCAATTACGACATTACGTCCTTTGGGACCTAATGTTACTTTAACAGCATTGGCAATGATATCAACACCTTCAACGATTTTGGTGCGAGCATCAGTTGCAAATAAAATTTCTTTTGCAGACATATTTTCTCCGATTTTGATTAAATTATTTAGTTTTTTTAACGATTGCTAAAATATCAGTTTCTTTAAGAATGATAAGCTCTTTGCCATCAACTTTAACTTCAGTGCCACCCCATTTTGCGAACAAAATATGATCACCTTTTTTTACATCCAAAGGAACTCTTTTTCCATTGTCATCACGATTTCCTTCGCCGACTGCGACAACTTTTCCTTCAGCTGGTTTTTCTTTTGCAGTATCTGGGATAATGATGCCTCCAGCAGTTTTGCTTTCAGCTTCGATGCGCTCAACAAGAACGCCATTATGAAGAGGAATTATTTCCATATTTTAAAAAATTAATGTTAAAAAGATTGAAACAAGATTGTGATTTGCGTCAGTTTTTTATTGGATTTTAACGCTCATCACAAATTGATATAAACAAAGTAGTTTAAAATAAATTTCTTACAAGTGTTTATGAAAAAAAATTTATTTTCCTAAAAGATTATTAAGTTTTCCTTCGGCTTCGAGAGCATATAAATCGTCGCATCCACCGACATGAAAATCGCCGATAAAAATTTGCGGAACCGTCATTCTGCCACCGGATTTTTTAATCATCTCTTCTCGCAACTCATCGGAAGTAATTTTTATTTCTTCAAATTCCACCCCTTTTCTTTGCAAAAGATTTTTGGCATTAACGCAATAAGGACAAATATCTTTGCTATAAATTAAAATTTTTTTCATAAATTATCTCGGATTAGTGGCACGATTTGATGGCGCCCCGCTCTGCTCCATTCCATAAGAATAAGTAGGTGGAACATAATATTGGTCAACATCATATTGTGGATAATATGGCGAAGCTGGAATCGCATAAGGGTTGGAATAAAATCTCGATCCGGCATTTGGATAA
>CAIOKL010000175.1 GCA_903858915.1 uncultured Alphaproteobacteria bacterium
AGCCAGAATTCCATCAAGAATTCATCGATAGATTTTATTTTTTAAAGGAAAAATATTATTTTTTTCTTTAACAAATAAATGAACTTGGAGACTACAGATTCAAGAATCTAAGATCATCTTTTAGATCGATCGAAACCAATTTGCCATTATTATTTACTTATAGCGACTTTGAAAATCTAAAAATTCAATCAACAAATAATCAATTAGAAGGACTTTTTTCTCATGTAAAAGAGCGAATAAAAATGCATCGTGGATTAGACCAAAATCGGAAGAAAAAAGCAGTGAAATTTTTGCTAAAAAATTTGGGGGCAAATAAGATCAAAAAAACTCAAAAATAGCATCACATTTTTTTAATTATGCCTGATTTTAAATTTTTATGCAAAATAATGGAAATCCAGACCCGCAAGAATTCAGAATGGGGAGAATAATGACACCAAGAAATGTTACTCGTGAAGGAGATGGTAGTTTTTTAGAAAGGCAATACCAAAATCTTACAAATGGACGCGGAGGAGGTGGTCAACCCGCAGCCCATACCCCAAACCAAGCCCAAGTTGGAGTTGGTGGAGCTGGAGGTGATCAACCCACAGCCCAAGCCCAAGATGGTGGAGCTGGAGATGGTCAACCCACAGCCCAAGCCCAAGATGGTGGAGCTGGAGATGGTCGAAATGTTAGGCAAAGAACTGATGAAGTTCAAGCCTCAAACCAAGCCCAAGTTGGAGATGGTGGAGCTGGATTTGGTAGAGCTGGTGGAGCTGGAGGTGATCAACGCCCAATGACTCCTCGCCTTGACATATATGACTTTCCGCCCGCAGCGCTTCGTCAAAACGGTACACCACCACCTGCAAACCAGGCTCTCAACCCGCCTACAAGCACCTCCAACTCGGAAGCAAGTAGTGTTTCATCGCAACCGCAATCACCAGAAATATAATGGCATCAATATTTATTTTGGTAATTTAAATAATTTCAAAAATCCCGCTTTTTTTAAAAATATAAGCAAAAATTTTTGCTTATATTTGATTTAAGAGCGGGATTTTTTTGAATAAAATTTTATAAAACCTCGTGAATAGCTTTGAAAATTGTTGTTAAATCTTTTGATGATATATTCAGTGGAGGCATAACATAAATTACATTACCAAAGGGACGCAAAAAAACCCCTTTGGCAATAAATTTTTGACGCAGAATTTTTATTTCTTCCCAATTAGTTTCAATTTCGATAACGCCAACGGCTCCAATAACTCGAACCTCTTTTACCCTTTCAAATTTTTCAAATTTTTTCAAGTTTTTTTGTAAAATCTTCTCAATTTTTAAAACTTTTTCTTGATAATTTTCGTTTTCAAATAAATCAAGTGAGGCATTGGCACAAGCGCAGGCGAGGGCGTTGCCCATAAAAGTTGGTCCATGCATCAAAGCTTTATTTAAAGAATCATCTAAAAATTTTTCAAAAATTTTATTGGAAGTTAAAGTTGCCGAAAGACCAACAACTCCACCAGTTAAAGCCTTGCCAACCGTTAAAATATCGGGATGATATTTGGTATGTTTGAAGGCGAATTTTTTGCCAGTGCGATAAAAGCCCGTGGCGCATTCATCGACGATGGTTAAGATGTTATATTTTTTTGAAATTTCAAAAATTTTCTCTAAAATTTGCGAGGAATGAAAAACCATTCCGCCAGCGCATTGAACCATGGGTTCGATAAAAATTCCGGCGATTTCAGAATTTTTTTCTTTCAAAAAATTTTCAAAAAAATCAAAATCTTCTAAATTTTTTGGTAAATCGAGGCAATAATTTTTGAGTAATAAATCAGCAAATTTTTGATGCATGCCATTTTGTAAATCAGCAAGAGACATTGCGCCCGTAGTGTCTCCGTGATATGAATTTTTAAAAGAAACAAAGGTTTTTTTGTTAAAATTGCCACAATTAAAATGATATTGCCAAGCCATTTTCATAGCGACTTCAATTGCCGTCGAACCCGAATCGGAAAAAAAAACTTTATCCATTTCACAAAATTTTGCCAAGCGATGAGCTAGCTTATAAGTAGCCTGATTGGCGAATCCGGCGAGCATAATGTGGGGTAATTTTTTAGCTTGAGCAACGAGTTTTTTGATAATGTGTGGATGATTATAACCGTGTGAAACGGCCCACCAAGAAGAAATTCCGTCGATTAATATTTTGCCATTTTCTAAATAAATTTTCGAGCCTTTGGTTTTTAAAACTTCGAGTTGAGGCAAGTGGTTGAGCATTTGAGTATAGGGCAACCAAATATGTTTTGATCCCAATTTTATATCATCATTATCGAAATTATTTTGATCCATAATGATTTAAAAAATTTTGATTTTCGAAGATTTTTTGGGCTTCGAGGCAAATTTTAAGCTTTCTCTTGTCCAATAATTATCGGGATTATTTTTCTTCAAAATATTTATAATTTCCGAAGCTTGTTCTTTCATGCCAATGCGAAAATAAATTTCAATCAATCGATAATTTGCCTCGGGAACCTGATTGGTATTGTGATAGCGCGAGATTACTTCGTTAAGATTTTTAATCGCCCCGACATAATTTTGCGCATCAATTTGATAGCGCGCGATCGACATTTTTGAGCCAGCCAAATGCTCATCGATAAAAATAATTTTTTCCTTGGCGTCGGCAATATATTCGTTATCGCCGAATTTGGCGATTAATTCACGAAAAGCCAGCGAGGCTTCGTGTGTAAAGTCCTGGGCGCGATCAATTGAAGGAATTTTGTTGTAATAACTTAAGCCTTTCATGTAAAGGGCGTAAGGCACATATTCGCTGGTTGGATGAAGTTTAGTAAAGTCGTCGGCGAGTTGAATAACTTTTTCAAATTCGTTGAGCCTGTAGTTGGCATACATCGCCATAGTTTGACCTTTGATCGACCATTTTGTAAAAGGAAATTCATCATCAATTTTTTCAAAAGCTTCAGAAGCGGTGAGATAATCTTTGTCTTTAAGTATCTCAAAAGCCTTTAAATAAAGGGTTTCAGCGGTGATTTTTTCATCTTTTGATTTGCAAGAAATTACGCTCAAAATCAAAAGAAAAACAAAAGTTTTTTTTAAAAGTTTTTCTATCATGATTTTCTAATTTCAATGCTGAGTTGATGAGCGTTTAAGCCCTCGCACTCAGCCAAAACCGCGGTTGATTCGCTTAAATTCATAAATGATTTTTTGGTGCAAGAAATTACAGAAATTCTTTTTAAAAAATCATAAACTGACAATCCGCTGGCAAATCTAGCGCTGGCTGAAGTTGGCAAGGTGTGGCTTGGACCGGCAACATAGTCGCCAATTGCTTCGGGAGTATAATTTCCTAGAAAAATTGCTCCGGCATTATTGATTTTTTTCATAATTTTTGAAGAATTTTTGGTGCAAATTTCAAGATGTTCGGGAGCGATAATATTGCTTATAAAATGCGCTTCCTCGATGTTTTTGATAACAAAAATTGCCGAATTTTTTAAGGATTGTTCAATGATTTTTTTTCTCGACAATTTTTTAGCGTATAAATTAATTTCGGCAATAATTTTGTCGGCAAAAATTTCGTTATCGCAAATAATAAAAGCTTTGGAATCGTTGCCATGTTCAAGTTGTGATAAGGCGTCAACTGCGATCCAGCTTGGATTGGCGCTGTTGTCGGCGATAATTGTTATATCGGTTGGACCGGCAATCATATCGATGCCAACTGTGCCGTAAAGTATTTTTTTGGCGTTGGCAACGAAAGCATTTCCCGGTCCAACAATTTTATCAACAGCCTCGATCGATTCAGTGCCGAAGCACATTCCGGCAATCGCTTGCGCCCCACCGATTTTATAAATTGAATTTATCCCGCAAAGCTTGGATGCGTAAAGGACCGCCGGATTTATTTCGCCATTATTTGACGGCGCAAAGAGGCAAATATCTTTGACGCCAGCGATTTGAGCGGGAATTACCGACATTAAAACTGAACTCGGATAAGATGCCGTTCCCCCCGGAACATAAACGCCAATTCTTTGAATCGGTTTCCACGCATTGCCTAGAATAGTGCCGGTTGAGTCCTTGAATGAAAAATCTTTGGGAAGTTGTTTTTTGTGATAAATTTCGATGCGTTTTTTGGCAAATTTTAATGCATCTTTGACGGTTTTATCAACTTTTTTTTCGGATTCAAAAATTTCTTTTTTGGAGATTATTAAATCACTAATTTTTGTTGCGTTGGTTTTATCAAATTTATTGGTTAATTCAATGATAGAATTGTCTCCGCGAGACTGAACTTCTTTGATAATTTCTTGAACAATTTGTATATTTTTTTCGTCATTTTTTTGTGAATTTTTTATGAAATTTAACCATAAAAAATTTTTATTTTTCAAATTGTCAGAAAGTTTTTCGGTGATAATAAATTTTTTCATAATTCGGGAGGCGTAATTAAAATCTTGTAGCCTTCTTTAATTTTTAATTTATCGGCTACGCCACCATTAATTTCAAGGACTCCAATCGAATTTCCATTCGAAGTTATGGTGTCGAGAGAAAATGGCGTGGTGTTTTTTTCGATGTAAATAATTTTAAAATCTTTGTCGATAAAAATCATGTCGAGCGGGATTATGGTATTCTTCATCCACATAAAAATTTGTTGCGGTTCGGCTTTTAAAAAAAGCATGCCTAAATTTTCGGGAAGAGACTCGAGATTCATCAAGCCGTAGCTTTGTTTTTCGTTGGTATTTGCGAGCGCAACCATAAATTCCGCAATATTTTGATTATAATTATTTTGGATAATGATTTTTTGATTGTAGTTTTTGAAATTTGTATTAAATTCAACGGGGTCAAATTTGGCAATTTTTTTGGTTTTTTTCGCTAAAGACGAACCGCAAAAAGCAATAATCAATGTAATCGCGAGCAACAAAATAATGTTTTTATTTTTAGAAAAACTATACATTTTTTTAATATCAATTTTGATAATTTGTTTGTTTGTTAAATTTGACGCAAACGCTCAAAAAAACCAGCGAAAAGCCAAAAATATACAAACCAGAATAAGATCTGATATCATTGATATCAAGCAAAAATCTCAAAAAATTGACTTCTTAGGCAATGTCGTCGTTGAAAGAGATGATGCGTCGCTTCTTTCGAATAAAATGGAAGTATTTTATGTTGATAAAGTGAGCGACAAATCTGGCTTAAAAAACGATTCAAACATTAAAGAAATTAAAGCTTTTGGCAATGTTAAAATGTTCAATGATGAGTTTGTGGCAAGCTCTGATTTGGCAAATTTTTATCCGAATAAAAATATTTTTATTCTCGAAAAAAATGTGATAGTAAATAACGGCACTTCAATTTTAACTGGCGATAAATTTATTTATGATTTAAAAACTAAAAAAGGTGATTTTGTTGGTCAAAAAAATCAAAATAATCTTAAAAAAGATGAGAAAAAAAATGACGAAAAAAGTGGTGATGATCGAGTAACTATAACAATCGGCGACGATATAAAAGAACAAAAAAAATATTTTAAAAAATAATGATAAAAAAAACTTTATTAGCAAAAAATGTTTCGAAATCTTATGGCGATAAATTAGTAATTCGCGATATTTCAATTGAAATTAAACAAGGCGAGGTCGTTGGCTTGCTTGGTCCCAACGGTGCTGGCAAAACCACAACTTTTTACATGATTGTTGGTTTGGTTGGAGCCGATAATGGCAATATTTTTCTCAATGAAATCGATATTACAAATTTAGCAATTCATCAAAGAGCAAAGCTCGGAATTGGCTATTTGCCTCAAGAGGCGTCAATTTTTCGAGGTATGAATGTTGAAGAAAATATCCTGGCGGTTTTGCAAATTGTTGAGCCAAATAAAAATAAACAACAAGAAAAACTTGAAAAATTACTCGAAGAATTTTCGATTACACACATTCGTAAATCGCACGCGCTGGCGCTTTCGGGGGGCGAAAGAAGGCGCACCGAAATTGCTCGCGCTTTGGCAAGTGATCCATCTTTTATTCTTTTAGACGAGCCATTCGCGGGCGTTGATCCGATTGCGGTTAATGATATTCGAGAAATGGTTTCGCACCTTGCTAATCGTGGCATTGGGGTGTTAATTACCGATCATAATGTTCGCGAAACTTTATCGATTGTTGATAGAGCTTATATAGTTTATGATGGCAAAATTTTATTTTCGGGCAATCGCCAAGAAATCATCGAAAATGAAGATGTCCGCAAGGTTTATCTCGGTGAAAATTTTTCTTTTTAATGCACAAAATTCATGAAAAAAATTTTTAAAAAAAATTTGTTAAAAAGTTTTTTTCAATCGCAAATGGCGGTCGGTTTAACCCTTATTTTCGCGACTTTCTGCGCCTTAATTATTTCCAATTCTGAAAATTTTGAAATTTATCAACAATTTTTTAATCAAAATATTGATTTAAATTTACAGTTTTTGGGATTCTACAAAGCCTTGACTATGCGCGATTGGATTAATGATTTTTTGATGGCAATTTTCTTTTTTTTAATCGGACTCGAATTAAAATCAGAAATTTTAATCGGCGAACTTTCTTCGAAGAAAAAAATGGCCTTACCCTTGATTTGCGCGGTCGGAGGAGTTATCGTGCCGATGTTATTTTTTGCATTTTTTAATCAAAATATTCCAGAAAATATGCGCGGTTTGGCGATTCCTTGCGCCACCGACATCGCATTCGCTTATGGTTTTATCACGCTTTTCGGCAAAACTTTTTCGGATTCTTTAAAAATTTTTATCGTCGCGCTCGCCGTGATTGACGACCTTATCGCCATTTTAATCATCGCCATTTTTTATTCACAAGATATTGAAATTTTTTATTTGGGCTACGCTTGCTTGGCTTTGGTCGGTTTAATAATTTTAAATTCGCGTAATTCTTCGAAAATTTTTCTATATATTTTGCTCGGATTGATGTTGTGGTTGATGATATTGAAATCAGGGCTCCACGCCACTTTGGCGGGAGTAATTTTGGCGTTATTTATTCCGTTAAAAATTGGCAAAAATAATTTTTTAGAAAAAATCGCTCACAAAATTTCGCCGATTGTCAATTTTTTCATTTTACCAATTTTTGCCTTCGCCAATTCCGGTGTGCGCATCGAGGGTTTTTCGATGGAAAAACTTTCCTCACCAATCATTGTCGGCGTAACATTCGGATTATTTTTCGGCAAACAAATTGGCGTCATGTTGAGCGCATATTTATCGTTAAAATTGGGTTTCGCCAAATTGCCGAGAGGCACTAATTGGATTGAATTTTACGGCGCTAGTTTATTCACCGGAATAGGCTTTACCATGAGTCTTTTTATCGCCTCATTGGCTTTTTCAAATGATTTAAAAAATTTCGACGACGCCAAAATCGGAGTATTGCTTGGCTCAATTTTTTCGGTAATCGCGGGGGGCTTGGTAGCTTGGTGGATAAGGCGGAATCGTCAAACATACTCAAAATAAAATTGCTAATTAATTAACCAAAAACACACCAAAAATTATGAAAAAAAATAATCAAAAAAAACTAATAAATCTCGAAAATTCTTTCACTGAATTCTTGTTATATAAGGCGCCAAGTGGTGCAGTGAAGGTTGAAATATTTTTGAAAAACGAAAATATTTGGCTCACTCAAGAAAAAATCGCCATGCTTTTTGGGGTTGATCGCTCGGTGATTACCAAGCATTTAAAAAATATTTTTGAGAGTACGGAATTAGACAAAGAAGCAACTTGTGCAAAATTTGCACAAGTTCGCGATGAAGGTGGGCGTAGTGTCAATCGTGAAATTGAGTTCTACAATCTCGATGCCATTATTTCGGTGGGATATCGAGTTAATTCAACGCAAGCGACGCATTTCCGGATGTGGGCGACTGAAAGGTTGAAGGAATATATCATCAAAGGTTTTACGATGGATGATGAGCGTTTGAAAGATCCAAGAAAAATTTTTGGTAAAGATTATTTTGATGAACAACTCGCTCGGAGTATGTAAATTTCATAAGAACCTAATTTTGATTTATTAAATTGTTGAGAGTTATTTTTTTTGTTACTAAAATAAGCTTAATTGTTTTTAAAATTAAGTTTTGAAATTAATCATTGTATGAATGTCACCCTTGAGGCCAAAGAACTCAGCATAGTTTTTATAGGTCAATTTAATCCAGCGATTGTAAACCCTAGCTGGCTTTTGCTAAAAAAGCTAATTAGTGAACCTGCTCAAAAACAAGCCCTAGAAAACAATAATTATATTTCTCATCCCGATATCTCTCAGTTTAAATTAGATTACTGCACTATCCAGACAACAAAAGATCGTTATATTATTACCTCTACCCAGGAGGGATATTTTGAATCATTAATGGAACATACGGTTGGCATTTTTTCTTACCTCGGAGAAACTCCAATTTATCAAATGGGCATTAATCTTGCTCATCACTACAGATTTAAAGATAAAGAAGGATATAATAAATATTGTGATTTAGTCGCTCCAAAGGAAATTTGGAATGAAAAAACAAAGAATCCTGGTTTAAAGAAGATTGAAATTCGTTCAGAAAGAGAAGATCAATATAAGGGAGAGATAAACACTTATCTTGGAATATCGCCAAACTTTGAAATGGGGCTTAGAATCCAAGTAAATGATCATTATACTTTATATGATCGAAGTGAGGCTTCTAATGCGTTAGAAATAAATGCTAGTCTTGCAGTTACAATGCTTAAGGATAATTGGGAAAATTCGATGAAAAATTCTGCATCAATAATAGAAAATCTAATAAGCCATGCAAACTAACTTCAAAGTAATAGATAGCTCTTCTTTTTTGGATGAAGAAAAAAAAGTACATAAAGGAATCTATTATGGAGAATCTATTATCATGGATTATGTTGATAACATTGGAAGAGAAAGCGAGAATGATAATCTGAAAAAAATAATTAACGGGACGGAATCAACTTTAAGAAATTGTTTCAAAAATGAAAATGTAATTCCGATTTCAAGTTCAAGCATAGAATCAGAAAATTTTGAAAAAAATAAAAATGAAATTTGTTACTCTTTAGCTCAGAAGGAGTGGTATGGTTATGTTGAAAATGTATCCGAAGAAGATGGTGAATTTACCGCTGTTTTAAAAGATAAGTCTGGTAAAGAATCTGACATAAGGGTTGATTTTGCAATAGACGAGGTAAATGAAGGAGACAGAGACTTGATAATAAACGGTGCCTTAATAAGATGGATCATTGGAAAAGAAAGAAAAGTTCATGGTCAAATCAAGAATAATGATTACATCATTTTTCCTCGGTTTCCTATTTGGAAAAAAGAAGAGTTGAGCGAAAATTCCTACGTGGTAAAAGATTTTAATGATTGGCTTAACTCTGAATGAAATTTAGTCCTCCCAACAATGATGAGTTGGAAATCACAATTTTTGGTTCTGGATATGGCGAGAGTATATTGGTTCATCTTACTAATGGAAAATGGCTAATTGTCGATTCATGCATATCCAGAGATGTTGAGTTTCCTTGTCCAATTGAGTATTTAAAAAGAATCGGAGTTGATGTCGGTGAATCCGTTGCGATGGTTGTTGCCACTCATTGGCATGACGATCATATAAAAGGAATGAGTAAAATTTTTGAAGACTGTCCAAAGGCAAAACCTGTTTTTTCTGCAGCTTTTAATGATACAAAATTCATGAAACTTGTAATGGATAGCTCGTTAAGTAGACTATCGTCCATCAATCCTTCAACTGGTATATCAGAAATCAGTAAATCGTGGAATTTACTTTGGAAAAGAAACAATAAAATTATATTTGCTTTGTCGGATAAATTATTGATGGACAATGATTTTCAGATATATTCACTTTCACCAAGTGATGAAATTTTTGAAAAGGCTATTTTATCAATTCTTTCTCAATTGCCAACGCAAAATACTTCAGTTAAAAGAATAAATCCGCCAAGATCTAATCATGCTTCTGTGGTGTTGTGGTTAAAAAATAACTTGGAAAGAGTTTTGCTTGGATCTGATTTAGAAGAGGCTTCAGATTATAAGGGATGGAGTGTTTTAATTGATGGAATTAAATCAACTATAGTGGATAAAAAAGCATCAATATATAAGGTTGCTCATCATGGCTCTAAAACCGGACATCATGATGAAATTTGGACAAAGCTCCTTGAGAAAAATCCAATATGTTTAATTGCGTCATTTAACAAAAATCCAAAACTTCCCTCCGAAGAAGACTTAACTAGAATATCAAAAAACTCTGATTTAGTTTTTCTTTCATCTTCTACCGAGGAGAGTGAAAAAGCTACGCGAATTCAAGATAAACATGTTAAAAGAACTCTTCAAAAGAGAAATGCGACCCATGTCGATAGTAAGTTCAGTTTTGTTAGACATAGAAAAAAACCGGATGAAAGTTGGGGGTATGATCTATTTGGAGATGCTACTAAATTTAATCATAATTGATTATTAAATATTGGATGTAATCAATTTTTAAACCCCATAAGGTGGAAAATCTAACCCCTTCGGTGAAGCGGTGAAGATCTCAAAGCCGTCTTTAGTGACGCCGATTGTATGTTCAAATTGTGCCGATAATGATCTTTTTCCTGTTGAGTTGTTTTTATCGGCTGTGATTACTGTCCACTCATATAAAACTGGATCATTTTTAAGAGTTTCATCTTTTCTACTATAATGACTTCCTTCGTTAATCATTGGCTCAACTGTGAAAAACATTCCTTCCTCAAGAATTATACCCTCGTTTTTTTTGCCATAATGTAAAACGCTCGGTTCGGCGTGAAAAACCTTGCCAATTCCGTGTCCGCAATAATCTCTAACTACCGAAAAGCCATTTTTTTCAGCATGGTTTTGAATTGTGTGACCAATGTTACCAATTTTAACGCCGGGTTTGATTTCTTGAATTCCAAACATCATACAATCATAAGTTGTTTGAGTTAATTTTTTAGCCTTGATTGAAACTTTATCGCCAACAAAATACATCCTACTTGAATCACCATGCCAACCATCAACAATAACCGTTACATCAATATTGATAGTATCGCCATTTTTTAGAACTCTATTTGATGGGACTCCGTGGCAAATTATTTCATTTACCGAAGTACAAATTGATTTTGGGAATGAATATTTGAAGCCTCTGGGATGATAGTTGAGTGGAGCCGGAATCGCATTATTCTCGATAATTTTTTTATGACATAAATCATTGAGATAATTGGTGGTGACGCCGACCTCAACAAAAGGCGTGATGTAATCTAAAATCTCGCCGGCCAATTTTCCCGCGATGCGCATTTTTTCAAAATCTTCGCTTTTGTGAATCGTAATTGTCATAAATTTGTTTGATTTAATTTCTTTTTTCTTATTAAAATGCTTAATTGCAAATATTTCAATTTAATTCTTTTAAATTTATTTATGCCACATTCTAAAAAAATATCGGAAATAATTCGCGTTGACCACGCTGGAGAGATGGGTGCCAAGGTTATTTACGATGGACAAATCTTCGCTTTAAAACTCAAAAAAGATTTTAAAACTTTAAAAATTGTTGAAGAAATGAAGGCTCAAGAAGTCGAGCATTTCAATTTTTTTGATGAAAAAATCAAGCAAAAAAAAGTGCGTCCGACCTTGATGCAACCGATTTGGGGCGTTGGCGGTTTTGCTTTGGGTTTTTTGACGGCGATGATTGATAAAAAATCGGCGATGGTTTGCACAACGGCGGTTGAGGAAGTTATCGACGAACATTATCAAGAGCAAATTAAAGAACTCGATTTTATCGTTGAAAATATTGATGAAAAAGGCAAAAAAGAATTTGAAAACTTACAACAAAATATTCAAAAATTTCGCGATGAAGAAATTCATCATCGTGATGTCGCCTACGAAAATAACGCTCGCGATTTTATCGCCTATAAACCATTATCTATTTTTATAAAATTTGCCACTAAAACGTCGATTGCAATTTCTAAAAAAGTATAATTTTTTATAATAATTCGATTGAAAAATCGAGAGTTTAAATCATGATATTTGCAGGCTAGGGGAGTTTAATCAAGATTTTACCAAGGCAGAGCCACACATTCGCAATGCAGATATCATTAATATCGATTTTCAGTCAGTTAAGGCATCCGAAACGATGAATAAAAAG
>CAIOKL010000176.1 GCA_903858915.1 uncultured Alphaproteobacteria bacterium
ATTTCAACGCCACGGTTCTATACAAAAAAATTTCTACCGATACGCTAACCGCCGTCGCCTCTCATATCAAGCTTTCAAAGCATTTTAATAATTTCAATTTCTTGCTTGAATCCGCAGAAAATGGCAATAATAAAGGGCGGTTTTCGGTAATCGGAATTAATCCGGATAAAATTTGGAAATGCTCTAAAAATCAATCTTTTATTAACGAAAATTTTGCCAATTCCCCGCAAAATTTTATTGAACAAAACGGCAATATTATAAATAATTTTCGTGAATTTGTTAATAATTGTAAAATAAATTGGCAACATTTGAATTACTCTTCTGACATACTCCCATCTATTTGTGCCGGCGTTTTTGGTTATATGGGTTACGACATGGCGCGCTTAATGGAAAATCTTCCCGATTTAAAATTATCCGATGAATTAAAAATTGCCGATAGCATTTTTATTCGTCCACAAATTTTAATTGTTTTTGATAGTCTTTTTGATTGCGCCTTGATATGCGCGCCCCTTTATCAAGATAGCGCCGACGACTATGAATCGCTAAACTTAAAAATTCATCAAGCGCACCAAATTTTGCAAGAGCCTTTGCTTGAAAATAGTCTTGAAAATATTCAATTTGATGAAAATTTTCAAAGTAATTTTACCGAAAATGAATATTGTCAAGCCGTTGAGAAATCTAAGGAATACATAGTCGCGGGCGATATATTTCAAATTTTGCCATCGCAAAGATTTCAAGCAAATTTTGACAAAAATCTTGATCCATTTTTTTTCTATCGCTCACTTCGCGCCGTAAATCCTTCGCCTTTTTTGTTTTTTTTAAAATTTGATGATTTCGTTTTGACTGGCTCAAGTCCAGAAATTATGGTATCTCTAAAAAATAAAACTGTTACGATCCGTCCGCTAGCCGGCACTCGCAAACGCGGAAAATCAGTCGAAGAAGATAAAGAAATTGCCCAAGAACTTCTCGCAGATGAAAAAGAAGTTGCCGAACATTTGATGTTGATCGACCTCGGTCGTCATGATGTCGGATCAATTGCCAAATCTAGCTCGGTAAGGGTTTCTAAAAAAATGGTAGTTGAATATTATTCGCATGTTATGCATTTATCTTCGACCGTTGAAGGCGAAATTCGCGATGAATTTGATGCGATTGACGCCTTGATTGCAGGCTTTCCAGCCGGCACGGTAAGCGGAGCGCCAAAAATTCGCGCCATGGAAATTATTGAAGAAATTGAAAATATTCGTCGCAGTTTTTATGCGGGTTGCGTTGGTTATTTCGCGAGTAACTCTGACATGGAAACCTGCATCACTCTTCGTTCCGCGTTAATTAAAGATGAAAAAATTTATCTTCAAGCGGGGGCTGGCGTAGTTTTTGATTCGGTCCCGAAGCTTGAATATCAAGAGTGCATCAATAAATCTCAAGCGCTGGTTCGCGCTTATTTAAATATAAAAAATTTCAGAAAATAATCAAAAATTTGTAAATAAATTTTGCTAATTCTTGTCAGACGCGTAAATCGGTCGCTCGATTTAAATCAATATTTAAAACCATTCCGAAGCCAATCATCATTGACCCCATAATCGTCCCACCATAAGAAACAAACGGCAAAGGCGCGCCAACAACAGGCAACATTCCCATCACCATTCCAACATTAATGAACATATGAATAAAGAAAATATTTACTACACCAACAACGAAAAGCCTGCCAAATTGATGCTTGGTTTTCATGGCAATATTTATGCATATCGCAATTATCGCACAATAAATAAAAATTAAAAAAACTCCTCCGACAAATCCCAATTCTTCGCTTAACATTGTGAAAATAAAATCGGTTTGTTTTTCTGGTAAGAAATCAAGTTGACCTTGCGTCCCACCTAGAAAACCCTTGCCAAAAACCCCGCCCGAACCGATGGCGATTTTAGATTGAATTATATTGTAACCGCTTCCAAGTGGGTCGTGAGAAGGATCGAGGAAAGTAAATATTCTTTGTTTTTGATAATCATGAAGCAAAAAATGCCACGCAAAAGGAATCGCGATAAGTGCCAGGATTCCAACGGAGGCAAACTTCCAGAGCTTTACGCCCGCCATAAAAAGAACCACCACGCCGACCATCGCAAGTATCATCGCCGTTCCTAAATCTGGCTGATGAAAAATAAATGCGACCGGCACAAAAATCATTAATAAAGGCGGAATTACAAATTTTAAACGACCAATATTTTCAGCCTCAATGCTGTAAAAATAACGCGCCAAAGCAAAAACTGTGCAAACCTTCATTAATTCGGAGGGTTGAATTTTTACGGAGCCAATTCTAAACCATCGCGTCGCGCCCATAGCATTGTGGCTCAATTGCTCCATGACATCAACCAGAATAACCATTCCCAACGCAACCGCATAAAATAAATAGGAAACTTTGAACCAAATTTTAATGTCGGTAACCGCAATAAAAATCATTAATGGAAAAAATAAACAGAAAAAACCGAGTTGGCGAATAAGCCACGGCCTGAAAGACCCGCCCGCAGCCGAGTAAAGCATAACAAAGCCAATAAATGCTAGAGTGATTAATAAAGAAATTAATAACCAATTAAGTTGCTCTAATTTTTGAGAAAGCGGTATTTTATCGTTATTTATAAGATTCATTTTAGTTTTTTTAAAAAATTTTTTCTTAAAGTTAATTGTTAGCTTGAAATATTAATCAAGTTCTTTAGCTTTTAAAGTATAAAATTAAATAGTGATTTTTTTAGATAATTTTAATTTCAATGTCTGATAAAGAAAGTAAAAAAATAAAAATTAAAAGTTGGTATTCAAACCGCTATCAAATTGTCGTTGTGCAACGAAATATTTTGTTATTGCTCACAATGATATCGATTGTTGCGGTTGCAGCTTCAGTGACATTCGTGAAAAACATGATGTCATCAAAATCTCTTGAGCCTTATGTTATTGAGATTGATGAAAAAACTGGCATAGCCACAACAGTTCAACAGCCAACCTCTCAAAACTATACGGCTAACGAAGTAATGCGCAGATATTTCATCAACAAATATATCCAAGCAACGATGAATTATAATCCAAAAACCTACAAACAAGATTCTGAAATTGCGCGACTATTTTCTTCTCCGGCAATTTATAATGCTTACAAAAAAAGAATAAATCCAAATGTTCTTGGTGGAGGCTCAACCATTACAACAAAAATAAAATCTCTATTATTTAAAGACGCCAATAGCCTAGAAATTCGCACCACCAGCGAAGTGGCAATTTCCGGAACTACGCCGACAACTAAAAATGAAATCTTATTTATGAATTTCTTTTTCGCTCCCGACATTAGTCTTTCAATGGAAGAAAGATTAATAAATCCTCTTGGTTTCCAAGTTTCAAATTTTGAAATTGGAGAAGATTATTCTTATTAAAATTATGACAACGATGAACTTAAAATTCATAATAAAAATATTGCTTAAGGCTGTTATTCTTTGCGCGCTTGCCCTGCCCTGCAACGCTCAAACTCCAATTACAACAGATTCAAGAATCAGAACTTTGGTTTACAATCCCAACGAAGTTTACGAATTAAAATTTTATTATAATTATCAATCTTTTATAGAATTTTCCGAAGATGAAGAAATCGAAATGATTTCAGTCGGAGAAGCCTTCGCTTGGCGCTTAACTCCCGCCGGCAAAAGATTATTTATTCGTCCACTTGAAATTGCCGCACACACCAATATGACAATAATCACCAATAGAAGAATTTATCATTTCGATATTAGATCCGACGAATTCACGGGCAAAGCCGATGAAGACTTAGTTTACACGGTGCGCTTTTTTTATCCGCAAATCGGACAACCATTGCCAATCCCTCCGCAATTAGCGGTTCCAAATGTTGCTGCGCGCGCTCGCAAAGAGCAAGCGCCTCTTTCTAGCGGAGATTTAACTGGCGTAATTCACACTCCGATGCCGAAAGCTCGAGTCGATGAAAAACTTCCTGGCTTAATCGACAGAAATCCCGAGAACTCAAATTTAAATTTTGATTATCGATTTTCGGGAGAATCCGACAATATCATGCCTCTAAAAGTTTACGATGACGGCAACGAAACTCATTTTCAATTCGCCAATGACAATCTTGTGATTCCGACAATTAGCGTTGTTGATGTCAATGGCAATGAAACTCCAGTCTCTTATACCATTAGAGACCGTTATGTTGTGGTGCCAATTGTTTCTCGTCAATTCACGCTAAGATTGGCTGAGAGCATGCTTTGCATCTACAATGCCAGATCTCTGGCTCAATAATAAACAAGTTTTTTTACCACAAAATCTTTCGATTTTTTCAAAAATTTTTGTTAAAAAAATAATTGCCTTTCTTAATAAAAATAATACCATCCTCTTATTAAAATCATGTATTTGAATTTAAAGATAAATCCCCGCAAATCTAGAAAATTCTAGGCTCGCAAGGATAAATTCTAAAAATCAAACGCATAATTTTATGTAAAATAATTTTGATTGCGGATGGGTGGCCGAGTGGCTGAAGGCGCACGCCTGGAAAGTGTGTATAGGGCAAAACTCTATCGAGGGTTCAAATCCCTCTCCGTCCGCCATAATTATTATTTTAGATTTAAAATTTA
>CAIOKL010000177.1 GCA_903858915.1 uncultured Alphaproteobacteria bacterium
CTTTTGCTAACTTTTTTTTTCTCCAACGTTTTGAGTTATACTTCTGTTTCGTCGATCTTTTTCTATTCTTTCATTGCCAGTTTTTTGTTTTTCTTTGTATTTTTTTGGATTTATTTTTTATTATTGGTCTTTTTTTATAAGATTTTTTTATAATTTTTTTTGGTAATTTTATTGTGTTTTTTTCAGTTATTTTTTCAATTTTTTCTACAACTTCCTTTTTGCTTTCTAAGCTTTGAATATTTTTTTCTTCAACTTCTTTTTTATTTTCTAAAGGTGGAATATTTTTTTCCTCAACTTTAGTTATAGTGTCAATTAAATTGGTTTTTGGAGTATCTTTTTGTGGCTCGAGCTTTGGTTTTTCAATATTATCGAGACCTAAAGATTCTAAATCAACTCCTCCCTGAATTAATCTTTCTATACCAGAAATATTATTCTGAGCTTGCGCCTGTTGAGCGCAAAGAATAATCGAAAATAGAAATATAAAAAATTTTATCATCTGAATTTTTACAAATCAAAAATGGTTAATATTTTATTCTACAGGATCAAAGCCTGATTTTTTTGAAAATGGATGGCACTTTAAAATTCTTAAAAAACCTAAATAAATTCCTTTAAATAGACCTTTTTTTTCAATCGCTTCAATCATGTAATTGGAACAAGATGGAGCGAATCTACAATTGTAAGATCCTAAAAAAAAAGTTAAAAATCTTTGATAAAATTTTATTAACAAAATTGCCAATTTTTTTAATAGTTTAACTAAGAAATTAAATTTAGCCATTCTTCCTCATTTAATATTTTTACTCCTAATTCTTGAGCCTTTTTTAGCTTAGAGCCAGAATCTTCTCCGGCGACAACAAAATCTGTTTTACTTGAAACCGCCCCCAAAACTTTCATTGATAAATCTTCGGCAATTTTTTTGGCCTCGGCGCGACTCATTTTTTGTAAACCGCCCGTAAAAACTATCGATTTTCCTGCCAATGGCGAATTATTTATTTTTGGTTTTGTTGAATTTATATTAAGATGAATAACGAGATCATCAATCATTTTTATATTTTTTTCATCGCGAAAAAAATCTAAAATCGCTTGCGCCATTTTTTCTCCAATACCATCAATCGAAATAAATTCGAAATACTCAATAAAATCCGGTAAAGAATTCGATTTTTCCAATTCTAAATTAGAAATTTTAGAAAATTTTTTTACAAATTTAATGAAATTTTCAGAGCTTAAGAAATGGCTCGCAAGGGTTTTGGCTGTAGTTTCTCCGACATGACGAATCCCGATTGCATAAATGAATTTTTCCAAATCAATATTGCGTTTTTGGCTGATTGCAAAAAATAAATTTTCAACCGACTTTTCGCCCCAACCATTTTTTTCAATTAAGGGTTGAGAATTAGTTTTTTCTCTTTCTTCTAAGGTAAAAATATCCGCGAAAGAACGAATGCGCCCTTCTTTGAAAAAATTTTCAATTTGTTTTTTACCGAGTCCGGAAATATCGAAAGCATCTTTCGAAACAAAATGCTTGAGGGTTTCGATTAATTGAGCCTCGCAAGACAATCCGCCACTGCATCGCAAAACCACATCTTCATTATTTTTAATAATTTTTGATGAGCAAATTGGGCAAATATTTGGGAATTCGAAATTTTTTTCTTCACCATTTCTTTTAGCTAAATCGACTTCTAAAACTTGCGGAATAACATCCCCTGCCCTTTGAATAACAACGATGTCGCCGATGCGAATATCTTTGCGTAAAATTTCATCTTGATTATGAAGAGTTGCTCGAGAAACAACCACTCCGCCAATATTTATACTCTCAAGAATAGCGACGGGAGTAAGCGCGCCAGTTCTGCCAATTTGTATAACAATGTCATTGATTTTGGTTTTAGCTTTCATCGCTGGAAATTTGTGCGCGATTGCAAATCTTGGACTGCGCGCAATAAAACCTAAGCGATCTTGAAGAATAAAATCATCAACTTTATAAACCATTCCATCTAAATCATAATCCAACTCAAAACGACTATCAACTATTGATTTATAATGCTCCATCAACTCTTGAAGATTTTTACATAACTTAGAATTTGGTTCACTTAAAAAACCAAATTCTTGTAATTTTTTATGCAATTGTTGTTGCGAATTACAAATAAAATCATCGGAAAATTCTCCTAAAGAATAAGTAAAATAACTTAAATTTCTTTGCGCAGTAATTTGCGGATCAAGTTGGCGTAACGAACCAGCTGAAGCGTTGCGCGGGTTAGCAAAAATTTTTTCAGATTTTTGTTCTTGCGATTTATTCAACTCTAAAAAATCTTTTTTTCCCATGTAAATTTCACCACGAACTTCTAATATTTTTGGTGGATTTTCGGTATTTAAAATTTGTGGAAAATTTTTTATCATCTTAACATTTGCCGTTACATCTTCGCCTTCAAAGCCATCTCCTCTAGTGGCGCAATGTTTTAAAATGCCATTTTCATATCTAGCACTAAAAGATAATCCATCAATTTTTGTTTCACTAAAAAAAACTATATTATTTTTTGAAGAAATTGATGAAATATTTGATGAAAATAAATCGATTTGTAAATTTGAATTTGAGGATTCTTGATGATTTTTTTCAAGCCCAAGAAATCTTTCAATTTTTTCAATAAAATCCGCAATATCTTCTTCGTAAAAGCCATTGGATAGCGACAGCATTGGCTTGGAATGCTTAATTTTATTAAAAATATCGAGTGATTTTGCGCCAACTTTTTCTTCTTCCGATGAAAAAAATTGCGGATAATTCTTGTGATATTCCGTTAATTTTTTTCTTAATTCATCATATTCCGCATCAGAAATTATAGGATTATCGTTGCGATGATATGCCTCGTCATGCTTAGCAATTTCTGCTTTTAATTGAAGTATTTTATCTAAAATTTCTGACATAAATTAAACTAAATTATCATCGTTAACATTATTTAAATTCATTACATTTTTTAATAAATCAAATTCATAAAAATAATCTTCGTGAATGGCGTGAATCAATATTTCATCGCCATCCAGACCAATCGCAAATAATCCGGCGGTCATATTAAAACTAGAAATTAACAAGGCGGAATTAAATCGATAATGATCAAGAAATTTTATGCGATGAATCGTTGGATGAAGAGATTTGCGATTGACCGCTAAATCCAAAACTAAATTCATCGATTTAAAAAAATTTTTAAAATATATTCCAACAAAATGATGATAAAATCCAAGGCTAAGATAAAGTAATTCGCTTTTATTGTTTATTAATTTTAATTGATAAGAAATCATGGAAATTACTAACGAAGAAATTATGCCGAATGTTAAAAATGGGATTGAAAAATCATGTCCCACGAACATAAAAACAAACCACAAAGTTAATAAAAATAAAAACAGGTTGAAAATATTTAGCATTGTCTTTAATACTATTTTAATTTAAAAATTAATTATAAATCTATATTTCAATTTTTTTTAAAAAAAACAATGAAAAAAATTTTAATTGTTCAGGCGGTTTTTTACGAAGACATTTCAAAAATGCTTTTGGAAGGCGCGATTGATAAAATTATTAAAAATAATTTTGAATATGAAATATTGTCCTTAAAGGGCGCGCTTGAAATTCCTTGTGCAATTTCTATTGCCAAAGAAACTCATAAATATGCCGGATTTGTGGCGCTTGGTTGCGTAATTCGCGGTGAAACAACTCATTACGAAACGGTTTGCCAAGAAAGTGCGCGAGGCTTAAATGATTTAGCCATAAATTATCAATTAGCCATCGGCAACGGCATTATTACCGTTGAAAATGAAGAACAGGCCTCACAAAGGGCTGACATTAAAAAACTTGATAAGGGTGGATTCGCTGTTGAAGCCTGTTTAAGCATTATTTCTCTCAAAGAACAATTTAAAAATTTATGAAAAAAATCTGTTTAATTTTAATAATTATGTCCCTCACCTCTTGCATGATTGGCTCTGGAGAAAATTCTTCAATTGAAGCCAATAAAGATAAATTTCCACTGCTTACGGGCATTAATTTGGAAGGTAAAAAACATGATTTGCCAAAAGATTTTGTTGGTGAATTAAACCTCGTGGCAATTGGCTTCGAAAGAGAGCATCAAGAAGCAATCAATACTTGGATTAAAGTTGCCGATGAAATTACTCAAAATAATTCCAAAGTTAAATTTTACGAAGTGCCTTTAATTTATGAATTGGGAGGTTTTTCGCGCGCTTGGATCAATAACGGCATGCGTCTCGGAATTCAAAATAAAATTGCTCGCGAAAGAACCATAACTGTTTACACAAATCGTGATAAATTTCTCGAAATTATGGATATGAAAGGTGATAAAATTTATGTTTTATTGCTTGATAAAGACGGCAAAATATTGTGGCGTTGTGATGGCTTAGCGAATCAAAAAAATATCGATTCCTTGCAAAAAATTCTTAAAAAAATTAAATAAAATTAACGGTTTCTTGAATTTTTTTAACCTTTCCAATCATTGCGGTTGTTGGTTTTGAACTAAATATTTGTTGAGCAATTTTCACGATATCCTTTTTGGTTATATGTTCAAATTTTTCAATAATATCTTCATCGCTATAAGTTTTATTAAATAACAAAATATCCGATCCAAGCCTTTGCATTCTTGAGCTGGTACTTTCTTTAGCCATTTTTAAACTTGCACAAAATTGTGTTTTTACTCTTTTAAGTTCAGCGTCGTCAACCTTTTCGCAAATTTTCTTAATTTCACTAGAAATACAACTTATCATTTTTTCACATTTTTCAGGAGTGGTTCCGCCATAAATTCCAAAAACTCCCGAGTCATCAAAGCAACTGTTAAAGGCGTAAACAGAATAAGCTAATCCATGATTTTCGCGTACTTCTTGAAATAATCTTGAAGACATTCCTCCGCCCAAAATCATCGCTAAAATTTGCGCTTCATAATATTTCTTATCGTGATGCGAAACCCCTTCAAATCCAAGTAAATAATTGATTTGTTCGAGCTTTTTTTCTTTTTTAAAAAAGCCTCCGCGATATTGCGATTTTTCAATGGGCTTCGAAGCATCTTCTGATAATTTTGTAAAATATTTTTTGACCCATTTATTTAAATTTTCTTGTTTAATATTTCCACAAGCGCCGACCACAATATTTTTATAATTATATTGCCTATCGATATATTTTAAAAAATCTGGACGAGAAAAATTTTTGATATTTTTTTCTAAGCCTATAATCGCTCTTCCCAAGGCTTGATCAGGATATGCAGTTTCTTGAAAATGATCAAAAATAATGTCGTCGGGAGTGTCAATTGTCATTGCTAATTCTTGCAAAATTACCTCGGATTCTTTGGCAATTTCTTGTTTATCAAACAAAGAATTTTGCAAAATATCGGCGAGAAATTCAACGGCAAATTCACCATATTCTTTTAAAACTTTAACATAATAAACGGTTTTTTCGCGCGAGGTAAAAGCGTTGATATAACCCCCTATTCCTTCGAATTCTTCGGCAATTTGTTTGGCGCTTCTTTTTTTAGTTCCCTTGAACGCCATATGTTCAAGAAAATGCGAGATTCCATTAATTTTAATATCCTCATTACGGCTCCCAGTTTTTACAAAAACTCCAATCGAAACTGTTTCGGCATCTTTCATTTCATCGGTGGCAATTCTTAAGCCATTTTTTAATGTTGTAATTTGAGGTTTTGACATAATTAGTTTTTGAATATATTGTTAAGATTCAACTATATTACATTTTGATTTTTTAATATTAAAAGCTTTTTTCATGAACAAGCCTCCAATTTTATCGCTTCGCAATATTACAATTTCTTTTGCCAAGAAAATTCTTTTTGAAAATCTAAATCTAAATCTATTTCCAAATGATCGAGTGTGCTTAATTGGCAAGAACGGCGTGGGTAAATCGACATTAATGAACTCTATCGCGGGTGTTTTTGAATTTGATTCGGGAGAGCGCTGGGTGGCTCCAAATTCTGTGTTGGGATATTTAACTCAAAGCGAAAAAATTCAAGAAAATGTTAAGGTAAGCGATTATATTAAAGAAGGAATTGAGATTGATGAAAACAAAGAATATTTAATCGACATAGTTTGCGAAAATTTAAAAATTGACAAAGAGCGCCTTACCAGCGAGCTTTCGGGCGGGCAGAAAAGGCGCGTTAATTTAGCGAAATCCTTAGTAATTCAACCTGATATTTTATTGCTCGATGAGCCAACAAATCATCTTGATTTGGAAATTATTGAATGGCTTGAGAACTACTTAAAAGACTTCCCGGGGGCATTAATTATAATTTCGCATGATAGAAAATTTTTAGAAAAAGTTTCGAATAAAGTTTTTTGGATTCGCTCCGGAAATGTCAAAATTAATAATGACGGTTATAAAAATTTTGATGAATGGTCACAAAATATTGTCGATCACGAAAGTCGTGAAGTCGAAAATTTGCAAAAAAAAGTTGATCTCGAAAGTGGTTGGCTTCAAACCGGCGTTACTGGAAGGCGTAAGCGCAATATCGGTCGCTTACATCATCTTTTAGAATTAAAATCTAAGCTTGAAGCGCAACAAAAAATTGTTTTTGCCAATCAAAATAAAATGCGCATCGAAGTTCAAAAACTCGACGAAGATTCTCCGCAAGTCATCATGAGTTTCAACAATATTTCTTGTGCGCTGGATGAAGAAAATTTATTAATTTCAAATTTTAATTACAAAATTTTAAGAGGCGAAAGAATTGGCATTATTGGGCGCAACGGCGTTGGGAAATCAACTCTTTTAAAATTAATGATTGGCGAAATTTCTCCAAATCAAGGCACCGTAAAAATGGCAAAAAATATTGATTTTGCTTACTTCGATCAATCACGAAGCGCCATAAGACCAACTTCAACAATTCAAGAAATTTTATGCGAAAGCGGTTCGGATTATGTGCAACTCGCCAACGGAAAAACTAAACATATTTGCGGATATTTACGCGATTTTTTGTTCGATCCTAAAGAAACTCAAACCATTGCTGGGACTTTATCGGGCGGGCAACAAAATCGTTTGCTTTTGGCAAAAACTTTGGCAAATCCGGGAAATTTTTTAATTCTCGATGAGCCGACCAACGATCTGGATATGGATTCGCTTGATATTCTTGAAGATTATCTTGAAAAATATTTGGGAACTTTGGTGGTTGTTTCGCATGATCGTGATTTTTTGGATAATGTTGCGACCACGATTTTAGGCTTTGAAGGCGACGGAATTATCAATTATAATCTTGGCGGTTATAGCGATTATATTTCAAAATATCCAACCAAAAATCAATTAATTTCCAACGAAAAAAATCTTAAAAAAACTCTTGAAAAATCACTTAAATCAAACGATTTAATTTCTCAAAAAAATGAAAAAAATTCAATAAAAATTAGCAATAAAATAAAAACTGAACACGCAAAAATTCCACAAAAAATTCTCAAATCAAAAGTAACGGCAGAAAAACAGATGAAGTAATTCCTTGATATCCTACTCTACAAGAACAGCGGTATCAAGGTCTTCCTTTCAAATCCACCGGAGAAAAAGATCTCTAAACTTAGAAGCTGTTAGGCCTTGCAGCATAACAAATTCTTCATCCTCGATAAGTAAGTAGTTGGGACAGGTTCAGTGAACTGGACCAAATCCGGGTTGACAAATAATTACGAGAATTGTGTAGTGTTCCGAAAGCAAGATGCCGTGTTGTAATACATAAGGTACTTCAACCTCATATTGGAGAATGTGATCTGCCAAGTGAAGGTGCGAAATAATGAATGCGTCTTCGAATAGAGCGACGGGTGCAATAATGAGGCAGTTTCGGTGACCAAAATAGTTTTTAAAAAAATGACAAATCAATAAAAAAAGCGCGATAAAAATAGCATCAAGAAAAAAGGCGTGATAAAGCAGGAAATAATAGAGTTATTTAAATTTCCAATATAATATTTAGTGTTGATATGAATGGTCAGTCATCAGAGGAGATAATTTGGTTGAAGAACAAAGATGGGCTCTATGAATATGCTGGCAATGAGGTTTATATTGAACTAGATGAATGATATAAATATATTTTTATGCATAATAATATTCATATTGTATATATATGTATCCCTAAATCCGATGTAACAGCCAGCTGGTTATATTTGAATCTCATGTAATAAGGATACCCCATATCAAATAAATATTTATGCTTGACTAAGTCAACAGGCACATTTGGAATCCTTTAAAAAATATTATATCAGTTAGATTACTTCAATAAATTAAAATTCTAGATTAATTTCTATTAATGCCACACTCTTAACGTACAATTATAATCAATTGCTGAGATTTGCAGGCAATTTAAATCTTGCATTCCTTCGCTAGGTCTCTGTTGGATTTGCTAACAATCGTTATTTTAGTAACAGCACAACCTTTTCTTCTTCATCTTGGGTGTATTTCGATGTATCCATCACATCAAATGCGATGATGTTTGCCTCCATTACAAATAAAAGGGTGTCTGACATCTTCTTCATATCGAACGCTTTCACTTTCTTGTGGTCCTCCACAAAAATTATATAATTCCTCGCGAGCCTTCCGAACGAAATGAACTCGATCGATTGAGGTATCTGGTAGATTGGGAGAAGCTAGATATCTTGCAGGGACAAATTCAATAGCAATAATTGTTTCTTCGCATTCTACAAATACTCAAGGAAACTTTAAAAGAACATAAGGAAAAACATAATAATTTCTACAGGATTCGATCCCCATCAAAATCAAAGGGAACATACAGCTTGGGCATCATTGGATTAAATTCCTCCATCTTCAGTGAGTTGGAGTTGGAGTTCTGGATGATTTTTGGCATGCTGCTCATGTCCACTCGGTAGATTTTATTTTTATTCTTATCGATGTCGATGACTGATTATCTAAGAATAAATGGAGCATTACCTAAATCTTTATTCTAAGTAGGAGCGACCACAAGCAAGGTGACAATGTGCCGAGAAAGCATGGCTAAGGTGCTGCTGCAGAGAATGGGGTTATGTGCCCTTTGGTCAAATTTAACGGGAGTGTAATCGCGTTTTTCGATGTCGAGGTAGAGCCCTTGGTAATCGCCGATGCAAACAAAAGCCTTCTTATCCGGGGTGATGTGGATTCCTCTGACGATCTCCTCGAAAACTTCCTGGATGTACTTGAGATCATTCCTTTGGATGTTATAGAAGCCGAGGTAGCCTGAAATAGAGCCGAACACTACCCACTCGTTGTCCAGGTCGATAGCGGTGATGGGCTCGCCAATTCTGATCTTGACCCACTTCTCAAATTTGGTTAGTCCTTACATTGCGAATAATAATAATATTGAAAATATGTATTATATTTTTACTCCCATTAAATTAACAATCAAAAGCTCATTATTAAACTAACCCTTTTTCTTATTCCTATCGAATTTTGTTGAATTAGTAAATAGCTTATAGAGCCTTTGGTCTAATATCAGTGAATTTCTGGACCAACGCCAAAGTAAGCAATTTTTAATTGTAAGGACCCATCAATATTAATGCATTATCTTCGCCATCCTTTGCAATGCATATCTGCTAAGTGTGTTTCGTGATATAAACTTGGGAGAGAAATAATGTAATCTACAAAAGCTACATTCCAGATTATTAAGCTTGAGTTTGGTGAATTTAAAATAAAATGAATTATACTCCTCTGTCACCTGCTTGTGCAAAGTCAGAATATCATCAACCACCAGATTATCCAGAGCTTAATGATTAATAAATGATCAATACGCATATTTGATAAGAGCAGAAATGGTGGCACGTAGGCGACATTGAATAGGTATTCCTCTTTAGAAGCCCACTTCTGGAAGGAGCTATTCAGTGGCGGAAAATTTTTCACGAACTCTTCAAAATAGTAATTCATTTTATTTATTAAATTCCTCAAATAATATAAACTCTCTTTGAATCATAAAATAAATTTGAATATATTCTAAAAGGGGAGCTCCACCACCAAGGACATATAAAAACTCATTGCCACGATTGGGAAAATGTCATGAGTGAATGCTCGATAAAACAAATAGGAGATGCTTATCGGGTTTTTTAGAGGGTTCCTCAACTATAAATATA
>CAIOKL010000178.1 GCA_903858915.1 uncultured Alphaproteobacteria bacterium
CTTCTTAAGAAAGAAGGATATATGAATAAGTTTATTTATAGAAAAATAGTAATTTGTACTGCTTCAATTTCATTAATTTCAACATTTTTACGACCAAGAAACCGCCACTTTTACATATATTGTGAGCGACGAAAAAACTCAAAAATGTGCGATTATTGATTCGGTTTTAGACTTCGATATTACCTCGGGACGCACCTCGACAACGCAAGCCGACTTAATAATCGACCATGTCAAAACGCAAAATTTGCAAGTCGAATGGCTTTTGGAAACTCACATTCACGCCGATCACTTAACTGCCTCGCAATACCTCAAAGAGAAGCTTGGCGGGAAGATTGCCATCGGCGCAAAAATAACCGAAGTCATAAAATTTTGGACGCCAATTTTTAACTCTAAAAATGACACCGACCCCACGCAATTCGATAAACTTTTTAACGATAATGAAAAATTTTTTATCGGCTCAATCGAAGTAAAAATTATTTACACTCCGGGGCATACGCCGGCTTGCGCGACCTATTTGATTGAAGATTGCGCCTTTGTTGGCGATGTAATTTTTACGCCACAAAACGGCACGGGTCGCACTGATTTTCCCGGAGGAAGCGCTAAAAATTCTTACGATTCAATTCAAAAATTATTAAAATTACCTGACGAAACTCGTATTTTTGTTGGACATGATTATCCCGCCGAAGGTCAACAGCCACAATATTTATGCACGATTCTTGAGCAAAAGAAATCTAATATTTTAATTAACGAAAAAATTAGCGAAGAAAATTATATTTGTGAACGCAATCAACGCGACATTGGCAAAAAAGTTCCAAAACTTTTATTGCCCGCATTGCAGTTCAACATGCGCGCAGGAAGATTCGGCGAGCCAGAAAACAACTCGACATTTTACATAAAAATTCCAATTAATAAAATATAGTTTTTTGGTTTTTATCGTTGTTTTATTTTCAACTCTTCAATCCAAACATTTCGACTCTAGCCTTAAGGGCGTAGGCTCTTTAGATATATCCAACCGGAATTGCGGTCACGCTTTTTGAAAGCGGAATATCTTTCTCCACAAAACAAATCACCACTCCGTGACCAATTTTTTTGTTAAATTTCTCAAGCGCAGAAAAATTTTTTGAAGCGGTTTTTGAAGGGGTGGCGGTTTTTTTAAATTCAATTGGGTAAAGCGTTTCCGCGGTTTCAATTACCAAATCAATTTCTTTTTGATCGGTATCGCGGTAATAATAAAAATTCGGCTCAAGACCGTTATGCCAATAGCTTTTCAAGATTTCAGTAAAAATATAAGTTTCCAAAATCGCGCCCGACATTGCACCATTTTGTAAAGATTTTGCGTCGGTCCATTTTGTTAAATAAGCGCAAAGACCGGTATCAAGAAAATAAATTTTGGGAGTTTTTACCAATCTTTTTGTTAGATTATTATGATAGCTATTTAGCACATAAACCAAGCCCGAAGTTTCTAAAATCGAAAGCCACGCTTTGGCGGTTTTGTTATCAATTCCAACATCTCGCGCCAAGTCATTATAGTTAAGTAGGTTGCCAGTCCGACTCGCAACGGCACTTAAAAAATTGTAAAAAGCAGTTTCATCGGAAATTTTTAAAATATCTTTAACATCGCGTTGCAAATAAGTTCGAATGTAAGAGCTGTAAAATATTTGCCTCGTTGATTCTTTTTTATCGACATTAATTTTAGGAAAAGATCCTCGCCAAATCTGCTTATAAATGTCGTCTAATTTTTTTGGTTTTTTGATTTTTTTACGCGCTTCGTTAATCCATTTTAAGTCTGGAATAAATGGTTTGGTTTTTTCTCTAGTTTCAATTTCGGCATTGGAAAACCCAAGCAAATCAACTATCGCAACTCGCCCCGCAAGACTCTCGGTTATTCCCTTCATCAA
>CAIOKL010000179.1 GCA_903858915.1 uncultured Alphaproteobacteria bacterium
ATAGAATTATTGGTTGAATGTGAAAGAAAACAATATATACCAGATGAATTATCAATCTTATGGAACCAATTTCAAACATATATGGATAACTATTTTATGGTTACTTATGATACACTTGAAAAAGAACTTGAAAAAAATACTTTAATGATTCAATTGATGAAAAGCAAAGCAACTGAAATTAAAGAATGGATAACAAGTTCGCTTAAAACTAAAAGATATAGTGTTCTTCAACGATATAAGAGATACAAAGAAGAGAACTATGATTATTTCTTTGAAGCGTGGTGTATAATGCATGTAAATGAAATGTTTAAAAATCCAGATGAAAATTCAAAGAGAAAAGTTATTTCATTAAAAAAAATAAAATTCGAATTATATGAACATATAAACTTTTTTATTGGAATTGGATTATTTACAGGACATGTTGATGAAAAAACAGATAATGAATATAATATTACAGATATGAAATATTATATTGACAGTATTAAAATACATCACGCTTCATATAATCATTATACAAATAGACAAAAACGCTCTAATCGTAAAGGGATTAATAGTTTTATATTTTTATAGTTTTATATTTATCACTTAATTTATTTAATTTTTCGGATTAAAATCCAAAGGATTATTTACAATCTTTATACGGAGCACAACTTGATTTCATAGAAAATCCTTTTATTGGTTTTGTCAAACAAGTCTTTTTTGAAAATCTTCTTTTTTCAATATCAAATTCTTTTTTATCTGATTTTCTAATACATCTTTTATCTTTTTCTGTTGAGTTGCAACATAGTTTTTTAGATGATTTTTTAGATGATGTTCGAGATATTTTTTATAAGCAAAATCGCCACAAAAATATTCTTTAAATTCTCTAAAAAAGTCTAAAAATTTTTTCATATTTTTTTACCAAAAAATATTTTTCTAATCGATTCAAAAATTACAATCCACAAAATTATTAAAAAGAACATAGCTATACAGGCTACAAGCTGTTGATTAAAAATCATTTTTTGCGCATTAACAATTTGTACTTCATCAACAATTTGATTGGTGATTAATTTTTCTTTTAAAGCGTTTGCCGAAGCTAAAAATCCGATTTTTATATCACTCGAAAACACTTTCATTAAAACAGCCGAAGTGGTTGTGACTGTAATGAAAATTAGGGGTAGGGCAGTGACCAAACAATAAATTTTTTGCTTTTTATTTTTATAAATAATTACCGTCGCCAAAGTAAGCGCGATGCACGCCAACATTTGATTCGACATGCCGAATAGAGGCCACAAAATATTAACTCCACCATTTGGATCAATTACTCCGACATATAAAAAATAACCCCAACAAGCTACAACCGTAAAGCTCGATAAAATTCCAGCCCAAGCCGATTCATGAAGTTTTTTATCACGAAATTTCAATAAATCCTCAAGCATAAATCTGGCGACGCGGGTTCCGGCATCAAGAGTGGTGAGAATAAAAATTGCCTCAAACATAATCGCAAAATGATACCACATGGCGAGTAAATTTGAACCAAAAGCTGAGGAGAAAATTTTTGCCATTCCGACCGCTAAGGACGGCGCTCCGCCGGTTCTCGAATAAAGACTATTTTCGCCCATTTGCGACGCTAAAAGTTCCATTTCTTTACCATCAAGCTGAAAGCCCCAGCCATTGATAGTGGCGACGGCATCGGCTCCAAGACTGGCAACCGAAGAATTAATTGCGAAGAATATTCCCGGATCGAGAACGCAGGCCGCGATTAGCGCCATAATGCCCACAAAGCCTTCGAGAAGCATGCTTCCGTAGCCGACTAATCGCACATCATTTTCGCTCGAAATAATTTTTGGAGTGGTTCCCGATGCGACTAGAGAGTGAAAGCCCGAGATTGCTCCACAACCAATCGTAATAAATAAAAATGGAAAAATTTTGCCACTAAAAATTGGTCCCGAACCATCGACAAACTTGGTTAGAGCGGGCATTTGGATTTGCGGTTGAAAAATTAATAACGCAATTGCCAATAATAAAATTGTACCAATTTTTAAAAATGAAGAAAGGTAATCGCGAGGCGTGAGTAAGAGCCAAACTGGCAGGACCGCGGCCATAAAACCATAAAAAATTATACAAAATGCAATAAATTTTGGATCGCGATCAAAGATTTTTGTTAAATTTTCATCATAGTGAATAACCTTACCGCCGTAGACCGCAAGCAGAAATAAAATTACGCCAACGATACTCGCTTCAATCACTCCACTTTGTCGAATGTGATAAATATAAATCCCCACCAACATGGCAATTGGTATAGTCATCAACACCGTGAATGAACCCCAAGCACTATGGGCTAGAGCCTTGACAATCACGAGTCCAAGCACTGCGATTAAAATTATAATTATCGACAAAGTGCCGATCAACGCACTAATTCCGGCAACTTTACCGATTTCATCTTCAATCATTTTTCCAAGTGATTTTCCATCGCGTCGGATCGAACAAAATAAAATTATCATATCTTGAACAGCGCCAGCGAGAACCGATCCAACCAAGATCCACAGGGTTCCCGGTAAATATCCAAATTGCGCCGCGAGGGTTGGGCCAATCAATGGACCCGGTCCAGCTATCGCCGCAAAATGATGTCCAAAAACTACCCAACGATTAGTTGGAACAAAATCTTTTCCATCATTAATTTTTTGCGCGGGCGTTAATTTTTTAGAATTTATGTGCAGAATTTTTGTCGCAATCCATAAACTATAAAATCTATAACCAATTAATTGTATGCACGCAAAAGCAACAATAAACCACAGCGAGGAAATCTTTTCATCTCTAGTTATGGCAATACCAGCGAAAGCAGATGCGCCAACGATTCCGATAATTATCCAAAGTAAATAACGCACAAAAATATTTTTCATGATATAAACAAATCTTTTTATTGAATTTTCTGTAAAAACTAATTGAATTTAAGTTATAAAAAAAGAGAATCAGTTTTAGATTTTTATTTTTTTAATAAATCATTATTTAAATTTTATTTCAAGAAATTTTAGCTATTTTCATGGCAGATAAAAACAACACATCCAGTTTATTAGAGGCAATAAAAAACAAACTTAGCAAGTTTGATAATAAGCCAAAGCCCGAAAAAAAATCCTCGGTTAATTATTTTAGCCAAGATTTACAAAGCAAGGCAATTGATGAAGTAATGGCTGATAAAACAAATATTGGGATAATTTTTGAAGCTGAAAAAAAATTAGAAGCTATTGATAAAAAAAATTTAAATTTAGAGCGTAATCGTGAAAAAGATTCGGAACTAGACCTCGATGACGAAAGCTTGGAAGTTAAAAATTTAGGACAAAAAATTTCAATCGAAAGCAAAATAAAAGAAATCGCCGACGAATTAAATTTAGAAGAGTTTGAAGATGATTTTGAAGATGATAAAAATGCTAAAATTCATGAAAATCATATCGAAGAAAATAGCCATAATAACCTTGAGTCGATTGATATCGAGCTAATGGAGCTTGAAAAAGAAATTTCCAAAAATAATCAAAAATCTGAAAATGAAATTAC
>CAIOKL010000180.1 GCA_903858915.1 uncultured Alphaproteobacteria bacterium
TTTTAATCGAATTGAATGATAAAAAATTTATTGAAACAAAATTATTATTAGCGTGTGATGGCAGATTTTCTAAGCTTCGCGAGCTTTATAAAATTCCCACTCAAACCAAAAATTATCATCAAATCGCCATTGTTTTTAAAATTTCTCATCAAATTCCGCACCACAATATTGCTTACGAAAAATTTTTACCAAGCGGACCTTTGGCGATTTTGCCATTGAAAGATCAAAACCAATCTTCAATTGTATGGATCGCTCGCGATGAAGAGGCTCAAGCGATTTTAAGTCTTGATCAAGAAAATTTTTTGCAACAATTGCATAAAAAAATGGAAAATTGTTTGGGCAAATGCGAGATAATTTCACAAAAATTTTCTTATCCGCTCATCATGATTTTGGCGCAAGATTTTCATCATCAAAAAATGTTATTGATTGGCGATTCGGCGTGCGGAGTCCATCCCATTGCGGGTCAAGGCTTTAATTTGGCGATTGTTGGCATTAAAAATTTACGCGATTTAATCGCGCAAAATATTTTATGCGGTTTAGAAATTTCTTCAGAAAATTTAATAAAATCTTATCATAAAAAAACCCGCAATAACGCTAGAAAAATGGTGATTGCCACCGATGTTTTAAATTCAATTTTTGAAAGCAAAAGTTTGGTTTTAAAAACGGGACGCAATGTTGGTTTGGGCGTTATAAATTTGCTTCCAAAAGTTAAAAAATTTTTTATAAAAAATGCTGGAGGCTTTTAGATGAGCTTTCGAGGCGGTATTTTATTAAAAATTTATCAAATTCTTTCCACAATAATTTTACCTTTTTTGTTTTTTTATATTTTAAATCGTAAAAAAAAATCGAAAGAACATCCGCACCGATTTTTAGAAAGATTTGCAATTACAAAAATTGCCAAACCGCAAAATTGCCAATTATTTTGGGTTCACGCCGTAAGTGTTGGTGAATCAAATTCGGCGTGGATTTTAATTGAAAATTTGTTAAAATTTTCGACAAATATCAATATTCTTTTTACTTCAACTTCAACAACTTCGGCGCAAATTATTGAGCAAAAAATTTTACAAAATGAGTTGTTTAAAAATCGCGTAATTCATCAATTTTTACCCGTCGATAGTTATTTTATTGTGCAGAAATTTCTGAATTATTGGAAGCCGAGAGCCTGCATCTTTGTTGAATCCGAGATTTGGCCGAATTTTATTTATTGCGCTCGCAAAAAAGCCATTTTGAGTTTTTTGATTAACGCTAGAATTTCGCAAAAAAGTGCTTCGAGATGGCTTTTTTTAAAAAAATTTGGTGGCAATATTTTTGATTATTTTTCGGCAATATTCGCGCAAAGTTTACAAGATAAAAATCTTTTACAAAATCTTACCAAAAACACAATTTTTTATCATGGAAATCTTAAATCGCAAAATTCTAAACTTGAAATTGATAACCAAAAATTGCAAGAATTAAAGGCGCAAATTGGTGGTCGTAAAATATGGCTTTGCGCCTCTACTCATGCGGGTGAAGAAGCGTTAATTTTACAAACCCAGCAACGCCTAAAAATGCAATTTCCAGATTTGTTAACAATTATAGTTTTGCGCCATCCAAATAGAGCTAGCGAGGTTTGCGAGCTTTTAGGTGCCGTTAATTTTTCACAAAGAAGTAAAAACCAAACTATTTCCGAGGCTACGGAAATCTATCTCGCCGACAGTTTGGGCGAACTCGGAACTTTTTATTCTTTGACAAATTTTGCTTTTATCGGCGGATCACTTTTAAAAATTGGCGGGCATAATCCTTTTGAAGCGATTCAGTTAAATTGCGCGGTGGTTAGCGGTTCCCATGTTTTTAATTTTGCTGAAATTTATGCCGATTTACAGAAAAAAAATGCTTGTGAAATTGTTGATAATATTGATGAACTTTATGAAATAGTGCAGAAATTTTTACAAAATCCTAATATAGTTTTGTCCTACTCCGATAAGGCTAAACAAGCAATTATAAATTCGCAAAATACTTCGCAAAAAATTATCGAAAAACTTGACGCAATTTTAATGATTGGAGTATGAATAATTCAAATAGTAATCAAAAAATAGAGTTGATTAGTTCGGGGGGAATTGCGATTGAGGAGTTAATTAATCGACCATCGTCAAACCCAAATCCCATCACTTATTCGCAAATTATTCTGAGGCCAAATGCTAGAAGAATTGCGGGTGTTTCTTACGCGCAAGTTCTTATGAATAATTCTCCGAAAAATGAAAGGTAGAATTCTTCGCAAAAAATTATGTTAATTTTAAAATAATTTAGTTATGATGAATAAAAACTTAAAACAAAAATATGATTAGAGCTAAAGATTTATCAATTTCCTTTTCGGGACGCGAAGTTTTTTCGGAAGGTAATTTTATCATTAATCCGCGAGAAAAGGTTGGGCTGATTGGGCGCAACGGTAGTGGCAAATCAACTTTCTTAAAATTAATTTTGAAAAAACTAGAGCCAGATAGTGGCGCGGTTGAAATTCCTCGAGGCTACAGAATAGGGCATTTAGAACAGCATATTCATTTTACGCACAACACTGTTTTGGAAGAAATTTGTTCAGTTTTGCCAGAAGATCGCGAACATGAAGGCTGGAAAGGTGAAAATATTTTATACGGCTTGGGCTTTACGGAGTCAGACTTGCAAAAGGATCCAAAAAATTTTTCGGGTGGTTATCAAGTTAAATTAAATTTAGCTAAATTATTGTTGATTGAACCACAAATGTTGTTGCTCGATGAGCCGACAAATTATCTCGATATTCACTCGATTCGCTGGCTCAAAGAATTTTTGCGCGAATGGGAAGGGGAGTTGATTTTAATCACTCACGATCGCGATTTTATGGACAGCGTTATCACGCACACTTTATTGCTTCATCGCAATAGTTTTAAAAAGGTTCCCGGAAACACCAAGGGCGTTCGCGAAAAGATTGCGCTCGAAGAAGAAATTTATGAAAAAACGCGAGTTAACGAAGAAAAGCAACGCCAAAAAACTCAAGAATGGATCGATCGCTTTGGAGCCAAGGCGAGTCAAGCGAGTCGCGTACAATCGCGAGTAAAAATGCTTGATAAAATCGATGTTAAAGAAAAATTAGACAATATTCAAAATCTCGATTTTGCCTTCAACCACAAGCCTTTTGCCAGTAAAGAAAATTTGATCGAAGTCGAAAATTTGGCATTTGGTTATAATCCTGAAAATCGCTTAATCAATGATTTATCCTTTAAAATTGCCAATGGCGAAAAAATTTGCGTAATCGGAAAAAATGGTAAGGGAAAATCAACTTTGTTAAAACTCATAACGCAAGATTTACAACCGCTAAAAGGCGCGGTTAAGGTTCATAGTAAAGTTGAAATTGGTTTTTTTGGCCAAATGAATATTGATCGTTTGGACAAAAATTCTACCGTTTATGAAGAATTGCAAAAGGTCGATGAGCGCTTGCCCCAAAGTCGCGTGAGACAAGTTTGTAGCAACATGATGTTTTCAAGTGATTTGGCAAATAAAAAAATTTCGGTACTTTCGGGCGGTGAAAAAAGTCGCGTGATGCTTGGAAAAATTTTGTTAAGAGGCGCTAATTTATTATTGCTCGATGAGCCAACGAATCACCTCGATATGGAATCTTGTGATTCACTTAAAGAGGCGATAAAAAGCTTTGAAGGTGCGCTAATTATGGTTTCGCACGATGAGGGCATGCTCAAAGAAATCGCTAATAAATTAGTTGTTTTCGATGATGATAAAACATTTACTTTTGAGGATTCCTATGAATTCTTCTTAAAAAGAAAAGGTTGGAAAGACAATTAAATAATATTTTGAATCTCATTATAATACGCAAAAAATATTTAGTTAAATAAATCAAAAATAAGCTTTTAAATATAGTATTTTACAATAAAACTTTTTGAAAAATACAAAATATTTAACAATCAATTTTTGATTTATGAAAAAAAATAATTTTTTTAGCGTTATCAAAAAAGATGACCAAAAAACCGAAGAAGGAAAAACCGAAGAAGTAACTAAACCTGAAAATTCATTTGAAGTAAGTGGTGGTTCAGCGTTTTCTAGAAGAGTTTCTCTAGAAAGTCTCCGCGACGGCTCCAATGAGGCTAAATCCGAATCAGAAAGAGCTTCCAAATTGAAAAGATCCGCTTCAGAAATTTCGATTGCTTTTATTGATAGTTTGAGAAAAGTGGGGTCATCTTCTGACCAAAATGATGATAAATTGTTGCAACATAGCGATTCTAAATCATTAACTTTTTCCTCGAAGCGCGAAAGAATGCCGAGTTTAATTCTCCCGCCTCAGGCAAAAGTTGCTAAAATGGATGGGAGTAAACCAGAAAATTATGAATCTGAGGAAATTAATAAGATTTTATTTGATGCCAAAATTCCCGAATCTCTTTATAGTCCCGGACCAAAAGCGCCAATTCGAGGGGCTAGTAGCAGTTCGTTAAATGCGTTTTTGACCGAGGATATCGCTCAAGAATCTTCTCCGCAAGTTGGAGGTTCGCCACAAGGCTCAAATGCAGGATTTTTGGACGAAGAAGTTGCAAAAAAAGATTCGCAATCTTCGCAAGATTCATCGCCATCGCCACGACCTTCGTCTCCTAGTGCCTTAACTTCGCCCGTTAGAAGATTAAGCGTTAGTGACAATAAATCTCTATAAAAATAAATTTTTATAAAAAAAATTGGGAGAAAATAAAAATTTCCTCCCAATTTTTTAGTTATGTTAAAAGCTTTAAATGAGATTATATCATATTTTTTGGATCAACCCAATTATTGAATTGTTCTTCAGTGAGTAAGTCTAAAGCTAATGCCGATTCTTTCAAAGTTGTGCCTTCTTTATGAGCTTTTTTAGCAATTTTTGCCGAATTATCATAGCCAATATAAGGGTTAAGAGCGGTCACTAACATCAAAGAATTATTGAGAAGTTCGGCGATTCTTTCTCGATTGGCAACGATTCCAACTAAGCAATTATCGATGAAACTATTGACGCCATCGGAGATCAAATTAATTGATTCGAGAATATTGCGAATAATCATCGGACGAAAAACATTTAATTCGAAATGTCCATTCATACCGCCAATCGTTGTGGCGTGATGATTGCCAATTACTTGGCACGCAATCATTGTCAAGGCTTCGCATTGTGTCGGATTAACTTTTCCCGGCATAATCGACGATCCTGGTTCGTTTTCCGGCAAAGAAATTTCGCCAAGCCCCGAGCGAGGTCCCGAAGCTAGAAAGCGAATGTCGTTGGCAATTTTCATAAGTGCCGTCGCGGTGGTATTAAGAGCGCCGGAAAAGTTGACAAGCTCATCATTGCAAGCCAGTGAGAAAAATTTATTTTTGCTTGAATAAAATTCGTCGGCAAAATCAAGTCCAAGATTATTTAGAACCGAATCTTTAACTTGCCAAGAACCGTCTTTTAAATCGGTGCGACATAATTTTAAAGCCAATAAGGCTTGGTGAATTTTTTTAATTTCCGAGACCTCGGTAATTTTTTCGGCAAATTTATCAGAAAAATGCGGATGAGAATTTAATCCCGTGCCAACTGCCGTGCCACCTTGAGCAAGATGGGCAACATAAGGCATATTTTGCGCGATAAAAACCGATGCGGTTTGAATTTGCACTTTATAAGCCGAAAATTCTTGTCCCAAAGTCACGGGCGTGGCGTCTTGAGTGTGAGTTCGGCCAATTTTAATTATATCTTTAAATTCATTTTCTTTTTTAGAAAGTTCGTTGGCAAAACGAATTAAAGTTGGCAATAATTTTTGATAAGTTATTAAAACGGTCGCAACATTCATGGCTGTAGGGAAGGTGTCATTCGAACTTTGCCCTAAATTTACATGATCATTGGGATGAACCGGCGATTTTCCGCCTTTTTTACCCGTGGCTTTTTCATTAGCAACCGAAGCAATAACTTCATTAACATTCATGTTGGTTTGAGTGCCAGAGCCGGTTTGCCAGACTACAAGTGGAAAGTGATTTTCATAAAACCACTCGAATTTTTTTAAAATTTCGTCAACCGCATCAACAATTTTATTCGCCAAATCGGGCGAAAATTTTTTAAATTCATCGGATTTTGGATCAACGGCCATCAACTCTTTATTGGCCAAAGCGCAAGCTTTTTTAATTAATAACATTGCGTGAATAACTTCTTTGGGCATTTTATGTCCAGCATTGTTAGTGCAAATTGGAAAGTTTTGAATGCTTCTTTGAGTTTGCGCGCCGTAGTAGGCTTCAGCCGGCACTTTGATTTCACCAAAGGAATCGGTTTCTAAGCGAAAATTTTCTGTCATAATATTTATTTAAAATTAACAAATTAAACTAAAAATGTTTTATATGAATTGCGAAATAATTTTTTCAAAATTCGGAAAACTGGTTTTTATCATTTCATCATCATCGATTTTAACGCCATTTTCTAGGCGTAAACCCATAATCAAAAATGACATTGCGATGCGATGATCCATCGCCGTTTTAATTTCAACGATATTTTTTGGCATCGCAAAACCACCTTTAATTTCTAAAAAATCGTCGCCGATTTTGACTTCAACACCGCAATTTTGTAGGTTGTCGGCGATCATGGCTAAGCGATTACTTTCTTTTACTTTTAATTCCGCTAAGCCATTTAATTTTGAAGTTCCGTTGGCAAAAGCGCAAGCTATTGCCAAAATTGGATATTCGTCAATCATGCTTGCAGAGCGACTCGCCGGCACTTCGATTGCTTTTAAATCGCTGGCTTCAACTTCGATATCGGCAACTTTTTCACCACCAATTTCACGAATATTTTTTAAGGCAATTTTGCCTCCCATTTCTTGAAGAGTGGTGATTAATCCAGTTCTCAAAGGATTAACGCCAATATTTTTTAACAAAATTTTTGAATTTTTAACAAGCAATGCGCCGACCATAAAAAACGCCGAAGAAGAAATATCGTTGGGAATTTCAAAATCGCGTCCCGCGAACTCTTGCAAGCCATTGTAGGAAATTTTTGTGCCGTTATTTAAATTTTCTTGGGAAATTTTTAAGCCAAGATATTTCATCATAATTTCGGTGTGGTCGCGACATTTTTCGGGTTCAATAATTGTCGTCGTTCCTTTTACCGCAAGCGACGCCAACAAAATACAACTTTTGACTTGTGCCGAGGCCATTTTCATCACATATTCAATTGGCATGGCGTCTTGATTGCCAATGATTGCGAATGGCGATAAATTATTTTTTCGTGAAATGATTGTCGCGCCAAATTTTTGAATCGGTTCGAAAACTCGACCCATCGGACGCTTACGAAGCGAAGCGTCTCCCGTAAAAAAACTTGTAAAATCATAGGGACAAACCAAACCCGCGAGCAAACGAGTCGAAGTTCCCGAATTGCCCATGTCGATAATGTCGCTAGGCTCGAGAAGCCCAACAATTCCGCTTCCATTGACCTCGTAATGATTTTCTTTCTTAGTAATTTCGACGCCCATTAAGCGCATGGCGTTAATGGTTTTCAAGACATCTTCGCCTTCGAGTAAATTATAAATTTTACTTTTGCCATTCGCGAGTGAAGCGAAAATTATAGAGCGATGCGAGATTGATTTATCTGGAGCGATGACGATTTCGCCACTAAGCGGAATGTCGGTTTTGCGAGTTGTTGTAACCATTTTAATTTAGAAAATTAGTGATGCTATTCATGAGTGGATCGATGGCAAACATTAGGCCGATATTAACGATTGCGCTAATGAAAACGATTAGTCGGGCATTGCCAAAATCTTCAATTTCAAGCTGACCATTCGGCTCGTCAAAATACATAATTTTTACAATTCGTAAATAATAAAATGCCGAAATTGCTGAAAAAATCACGGCGATAATGGCGTAAAGTAAAAGTCCGGAAAGAATGGCGCTTTTTAAAATATAAAATTTTGAGAAGAAGCCCGCGAGTGGCGGAATTCCAGCGGTAGAGAGCATTAAGACGCTCAAAGAAAAAGCCATGACGGGATGAGTTTTTGAAAGTCCCGAAAGCGACGAAATGTCAAAAGTTTTTTCATCGGTTTGGTCATTTTCAATTTCTTGCGGTGAGCGCATGATTGTTAAAAAACTAAAAGTTCCGAGCGAAATAACGCTGTAAACAATCATATAAAAAATACATGAATTGAAAATTGATTTATCGAGCGGAGAAAGAGCGAGTAAGACAAAACCCATGTGAGTTATTGAACTAAAAGCAAAAAGTCTTTTAAGATTTTTTTGATAAATTGCTCCAAAACTTCCGACGATAATTGAGGTGATGGCGACGATTAATAAAATTTTACTTAAAATAATCCAAGAAATATTGAGCGTTAAAAAGATTAAAGACATCACCATCGAAAATTTTATAACAGTGCCGAAGAAGGCTAGAACAATTGTCGGCGCACCTTGATAAACATCTGGCGCCCACATATGAAAAGGTGCCGCCGAGATTTTAAAAAACATCGCCGTTGCCACCATGACCATGCCAAAAACCATGCCGATGGGCATTTCTTCGGGTTTTAATTTGCCAATAAATTCTTGAAGAGTTGAAAAATTTGTTGTCCCAGAATAGCCGTAAATCAAGGAGATTCCGAATAATAACAATCCCGAAGCGAGACTTCCGAGAATGAAATATTTGATGCCAGCTTCGGAAGATTTGGCGGATTTAACGCTAAATGATGCCAAAAGATAAAGTGACAAAGCTTGAAGCTCTAAGCCTAAATAAAATAATAATAAATCATTGGCGGAAATCATGATTAATCCCCCGACGGTGGCAATCATCATTAAAGCTAAAAATTCTGAATTATATTTTTCGAGCGTAAAAACAAAGCGCACGGAAATCAAAATTATTACCACAAGCAATAAAATTATAATGCATTTTGTAAAAGAAATTATCGCTTTAGAATTCAACATGTCGTTGAAAGAAGTTGTCGGCGCTCCAAAACCTTTTACGGCAAAAGAGAGTGCCAAGCCACAAATTGCTAGGGAGAAAAAATGTGCGAAAAAAATAAATCGTTGGTTTTTTTTGTTAAAAAAAACATCGAGCATCAAAATTGATAAAGCTCCGAAAAATAAAATTAATTCTGGTATTAACAAAGAAAATTTCATGTTTAAAAAATAGTTAAGAAGATTATTTTAAAGGCGTCAAAGTGTTTACAAAAATACTGAGTTGCGCCGATTGTTCGCTAAAGAAATTCATTATTAAGCTTGGAAATATTCCGAGCGCAATAACCATAATGGCGAGCGATAACAATACTACAAATTCGCAAAAATCTAAATCTAAAAGCCCTTCGATTTTTTTATTATGAATTTCGCTGAACCAAACTCTTTTATAGAGCCAGAGCATATAACAAGCGCCGAAAATAACGCCAAGACCAGCGAGAAGTGCGATAAATTTATTCACTTTGAAAACGCCAATTATAGTAAGAAATTCGCCGACGAAACCGCTTGTTCCCGGAAGGCCAACCGAGCCCATGGTGAATATCATTGCCAGCATTGCAAAGTTGGGCATTTTTGAAGCGATTCCACCTAAATCGGCGATTTTCTTGGTGTGAAGGCGATCGTAAATAAAGCCAACGCAAATAAATAAAGCTGAAGAAATTATGCCATGGCTAATCATTTGCATGATGGCGCCTTCTATCCCTTGTTGCGTAAAGCTAAAAATTCCCATAGTTACGAAACCCATGTGAGCCACCGAAGAATAGGCGATCATTTTTTTCATGTCTTCTTGCATCAAGGCAACAAAGGAGCCATAGATTATGGCGATGACACTTAGTACAAAAATTGTGTCGGCAAAATATTGCGATGCGAGTGGAAAAAATGGCAAAGAATAACGCAAAAATCCGAAGGCGCCGAGCTTAATTAAAATGCCGGCAAGAATTACGGATCCAGCCGTTGGAGCTTGAACATGGGCGTCGGGAAGCCAAGTATGAAATGGAAACATTGGAACTTTAATGGCGAAAGACGCAAAAAATAAAGCGAATAATGCCACTTGATAATTGAGTGGGAAAAATTCTTTTAAAGTTTTTGTCAAAATTATGACATCGGTGGTTTTAGTTAATAAGAAAATTAAAATGATTCCGATCAAGAAAAATACCGAGCCCGCCAAGGTGTAAATGAAAAATTTATAAGAAGCGTAAACGCGATTTTCTCCGCCCCAAATGCCGATTACCAAGAACATCGGAATTAAAGTTGCTTCGAAAAAAATGTAGAAAAATAATAAATCGAGCGAAGAAAATGCGCCGATAACCAGCGCTTCAATTAACAAAAAAGCGATGACAAATTCTTTGACGCGATTAACTATGGTTTTGTAGGAAATTATAAAGCAAATTGGTGTTAAAAGTGCGGTTAAAAATATCATGGTAACGGCCAAACCATCAACCCCAACAAAATATTTTATGTCGGTTTCGGCAAAAATTTTAAAAATATTTTGAAATTGAAAACCGCCTTTGTGCCAGTCGTAAGAAGTCATGGCGACAATCGAAAGCAAAAAGTTTATAACGCTAAAAAAGCATCCATAACTATAGTAAAATAAACTATTTTTAACTTTTAAAGGCAGAAGTAAAATTGCCGAAATCAAAGGTAAAAATATTAAAACTGAAAGTATGTCGAAATTAATATTCATGAATTTTGTAAATTAAATCTTCGAAAATTAAATAATTTAATGGCTTTGTAAGGAATCGAAATTAAAATTAATAACCAAACCTAAAAGCATTTTATTTTTTAAAAGCTTAACTGCAATTTAAATTTTTAATTTTTTTTGGCAAAATGAATTTAGATAATTCGCAAATAATCATAAAAAATAAACTAGATGTTCTCGCGCAAAAGCTTGAAAGCCCAAAGCCCGAAGCTGATTTTAAGAAAAATTTAGTAAATTTATTTAAATTTTCCTCGTCACAAAATGAATTTTTTGGTTTTTATATTTATGGCGAAGTTGGTCGCGGAAAAACCATGTTGATGAAAAATTTTTATGAAAAAATTATCAACATTCCCAAGGTTTATTTTCACTTCAATAGTTTTATGATTTTGCTTCATAAAACTCTTCACGAAATTCGCAAAAATCCTAAAAAAAATAACGACGATTTAATCGAGGCGCTTAAAATAATTATTACCAATCAAAAAATTATTTGTTTTGATGAGTTTCAGGTGCTTGATGTCGCTGATGCCATGCTTCTCGCGCGTATTTTTGAATATTTTTTTTCAAAGAAAATTGTGCTAATTATTACCTCAAATTCGCATCCACAAAATCTTTATAAAAATGGTTTGCAAAGAGATGTTTTTTTAAAATTTATTAATGATATTTTGTTAAAAAAAATTGAGGTTTTAAATTTAAATTCTGCGACGGATTATAGAACGCATAATCGCACAAAA
>CAIOKL010000181.1 GCA_903858915.1 uncultured Alphaproteobacteria bacterium
AGATTTGAATCGTGGAGGCCAGGGCCGGAATCGAACCGGCGCATAGAAGCTTTGCAGGCTTCTGCATTACCACTTTGCTACCTAGCCGTGATAAAAATAAATTTTATTTTTGATTTTAACAAAAAAATAAAATAAAAATCAAGATAACATTATAACCAAATTAGAACTATTGCAACTAATAAAATTTTTTTCAAAAAATTATGATCAATAAAATTTATTCCCAAAGTTTTAAAAATATTCCCAGCGATGAAAAATTTAAAACGCATTTCAAAAAATGTTTAAATGCTGGAAATAAATTACGCAAAGAAATTAAAAATTCCGAAATTTTAGCTTTAAATATTGTTCAACAAAAAAAAGATTTAAATGAGTTTAAAAAACTCGCCAAACTCGCCGAAGGTTATAAAAAAATTATTATTTTGGGAGTTGGTGGCTCTAGTCTTGGTGGCAAAACTTTATGCTCATTAAAATTCCAAGAAAAAGTTGAATTTATTGAATCAATAGATCCAATTACTATCAATAATCAAATTAAAAAAATCGATTTTCGCAATAGTTTTTTTATTGTAATTAGCAAGTCGGGTGAAACCATTGAAACCATTTGCCAAACCTTGATAATCATCGATGAAATGCAAAAGCAAAAAATTAAAAATTTTGCTGAACAATTTATTTTTGTAACCGAGTCTTCGAAAAATTCGATTGGAAAAATTGCCACAAAAATCAACGCTAAAATTGCCAATCATCCAACGCAAATTGGTGGTCGATATTCATGTTTTTCAATTGTTGGTTTACTGCCCGCAATACTTGCTGGTGTTGATATTGCTAAGATTCGTGACGGCGCTAAAGAGGTTCTTGAAAATTTTTTAATCGATGATGAAATTATCAATTCTTGCGCGCTACAATTAAAACTTTATGAAGATGGTTTTATCAATAATGTGGTGATGCCTTATGTTGATGATTTTAAAAATTTTACCGATTGGTATCGTCAATTATGGGCGGAATCTTTGGGTAAAAATTCATTCGGCTCCACGCCGATAAATTCAATGGGAACCGTTGACCAACATAGTCAATTGCAACTTTATTTAGAAGGAAATCGTGATAAATTTTTCAATTTTATAATTGCTAAAAATCACAAAAATGATTTTAAAATTAAAGATTTGGCAGGTTGCGAAACTTTGTTTGGCGGTAAAAAACTTTCTAAAATTCTTGAAGTTGAACATCAAACCACCATCGAAGTTTTGAATCAAAAAAAATTACCAATTCGTATTTTTGAAATTGATAATGTTGATGAAAAAGTTATCGCCGGATTGATGATGCAAATGTTCTTAGAAACCATAGTGGTGGCTTATGCGCAAGCTATTAATCCATTTGATCAGCCAGCGGTTGAATTGCGCAAAGATTTAGCAAAAAAAATCTTAAAATCATTATAATTTTTTATAAAAATGTTAGCAAAATTATTAAAAATAAAAAAATTTTTTTTAGAAAAATTTGAAAAAGATTTAGCAAAAAATTATTTATTTTTAGCTTTTTTTGCTTCGTTTGTGGCATTAATTTCAGCTTATATTTCGCAATATATTTTTGGCTTCGAACCTTGTGTTTTATGCTATTATCAACGCAAACCTTTTTTTGTAATTGTTGTAATTTCATTAATTTTTTTATTGATAAAAAAATTAAAAAAATATCAAAAATTCGGTGCAGGTTTATGTGCTTTCATTTTCTTAATTAATGCCGGAATTGCTTTTTATCATTCGGGCGTTGAGTTAAAAATTTTCGCCGGTCCCGACGCTTGTTCTTCATCAAATTTTGACAATATCAATAATATCGAGCAACTTAGAGTGGCAATGCTTGCAACCAAAGCGATTCGATGCGACGAACCGCAATTTTATTTCCTAAATTTAACCATGGCGAATTGGAATTTTATTTTTTGCATTGGCTTGTTTTTGTTTTTAATTTTTTTACCAAGAATTAAATCCAAAAAAACCTAAAAATCAATAAAGCCTTTGGGCTCTAGCCTCCTCCCTTTGAGGGTTATTTGCGTTTAAAAAATAGCCTAAACGGCTATTTTTAGCGAAGTGCGGGACAAGGAGCGAATGCGACGCGGTCCCTGGGGCAAGTCCTTTTCAAAGAAAAAGACGAAGCGTTGACCAACAAAAAAATTCAAAAAAGACAATTTCTTGATTTAACTTTAAACTAATAACCCCTCACCCTAGCCCTCTCCCCACAAGTGGGGAGGGGGAGTGAAGGCGACGATTTTTTTCAAAAAGTAAATTAAAAAACTCTCTCCAATATTTTGTTTTGGCATAAAAAAATCGATCTAATTTC
>CAIOKL010000182.1 GCA_903858915.1 uncultured Alphaproteobacteria bacterium
TACACTGAAGATAGCGAATTTAAGCAAAGTTTTTCCAATATAGAAATATCTTCGGGAGGAAAAAATAAAAAATTAATTAAATATATTTTAACTAAGATAGAAAATCAAATCAGCAACACCGACGGTGATTGGAATGACGCCACCTCTACAATAGAGCATGTTCTGCCTGAAAAGTTTAATCAAGAATGGAATGATATTTTTACACAAAATGCCAATAAATTTATTTTTAGATTAGGAAATTATACTTTATTAGAAAGCGAATTAAATCGTAAATGTTCTAATGAAAATTATGTATTTAAAAAAGATTTATATAAAAAAAGTAAATATAAGTTAGCTAATACTCATTGTTTCAAAGATTCTTGGGATGTTGGTGCAATTTCTGAATATCAAAAAAAATTATCTGATTTTGCTAGTAGCATTTGGAAAATTCAGTTTGCGGATTAATGAATTTAAATTTGCAAATTCTCAAGAAAAAAATCAAAAAACTCATCGCGAATGTCTTGATTTATTCCTGAGGCAATTTGTCACATTTAAAAAATAATCATAAATATTAAAATCGCTTTGCTTTCAAGCCATAAAGCTTACAATGGTTGATGCTTTTTAAAAAACCCTCACAAATATTTATGCAAAATTTCGCTCAAAAAATTAATTATTTCGCAATTATAAAAAGATGGCATTTTTTAATCGGAGTTATTTGCGCGCCCTTCATATTCATAATCGCATTGACTGGCTCAATATATCTTTTTCAACCGCAAATTGACAATATTTTATATCATAATCTTTATAATATTGAGGCAAAAAATCAGCCTTATTTGAGCGCCGATATTGTCATGAAAAATGTCGATCAACAATTTCCTAATTCCAAAATACTCGCTTACACACCCTCGCCTCAAGCTGATAAATCAAGCTTGGTACGCATTCTTGACGAGCATAAAAAAAATATTTTAATTGGCGTTAATCCCTATAGCGCCGAGATTATTGCCAGCATTGATTACAAAGATAGAATCATGGCAAAAATTCGTAATTTTCATGGCAAATTATTTTTGGGAATAGTCGGCAAAGCCTTGGTAGAACTGTTTGCATCATGGTCAATTATACTTTTAGTAAGTGGTTTATATTTATGGTATCAATTAAAAAAAATGCAATCGCGCAACAATTTATTTCAAATATTAATTCCACGATCATCGCCATTATTTGGGCGAAATTTTTGGCGGGAATGGCATGCGTTTTTTGGCTCGTGTGTTGCACTTATCATTATTTTTTTGGTAATTACCGGATTGCCTTGGTCATTTTTGGCGGGCAATATTATTCGAACAATTGAACATAAAACTTCGACGCCAGAAACTCATATTGGACGCGATTTCGGTGGCAGTAAAACACTAAAATCCAACGATATTGAACAAGGTTGGATCAATGATCACGCTCAAAATTTAGCGGGCGAAATTGGTTCCAAAAATATCGCCAAAAAATCTTTGTCGCTTCAACAAATTATCGAGATTGCGCAGAATAATAAAAATATTGTTAGCGGTTTTGAAATTAGATTGCCAATTGATAAAAATGGCGTTTATTCAATCATCAATGATAGTCAAAAAATTCCACAAAATACCGCTTTCATCCACATTGATCAATATAGTGGCGAAGTGCTTTCGCAAGCGCTTTGGCACGATTTTAGCATTTGGTCAAAAATGATTGCGATCGGCGTTGCTTTGCATGAGGGAAAATATTTTGGCGTCACCAATCAAATCATTAATTTGTTCGGCTGTTTGGGTTTAATTTTGGTAATTATTTCGGGATATTTTGCGTGGTACAAAAGAGTTAAAAATAGTGTGGAAACCCAACATCAACAAAATTATTTTTTGATAGAATCGAGTAATAATTTTATTAAAATTTTTTTAATTTTCTTCTTTTTCACTTGCCTCTTCTATTAACTGATGAATTGTATTATGTTTTGATCTGAGCATTGCAATCACTGATTCATACTTCTGAATTTCTGCTTGTAATTCCTTTTGATCTGCAATTATATTCTAAAGCAAATACAAAACATCAATGCTTTCTTATTCTTCTGCAAATTGTTAGCGATTGTATTGAAGCATAGTTTGTGTCTAAGAGCTCAAATTAAAAATTTTTAAAATTTGTTTTTATGAATTTAAAATCAAA
>CAIOKL010000183.1 GCA_903858915.1 uncultured Alphaproteobacteria bacterium
ATAGGCTGAGATGCCGGCGTTATCGACAATTGTTTAAATAAAATAAATTTTAACAATTATGAAGTTATAGTTGTAGATAATTATAGCAGTGATAATACAACAGAAATAGTTAGCAAAAATTATCCGCTAGTAAATTTGATTAAAAATAAAAAAAATTATGGCTATGGTCGTGCCAATAATATTGGACTTAGAGCCACAACGACTCCTTACGCTTTAATTTTAAATCCCGACGCTTTCATTTTTGAAAGTGATTTAGAAAAAATAATTACCATGATGGATAAAAATCCTGAAATCGCCATCGGCGCCCCCGTGCTTTTAAATTTTTATCCACACCGCGAAGATGATCTTTTGCAAGAAATTGCTGTTATAAATAATAATTTAATCAAGGATTTTGGCGATTTTAAATCGGTAAAATACATCATCGGCGCTTGCGAAATCTTGCGAATGGAATTCTTTAAAAAAATTGGTTTTTTTGATGAAAAAATTTTTTTATATTATGAAGATGATGAAATTTGTTATCGAACAATTCTAAATAATAAAATTTGCGCAATTTGTGTTGACGCACTCGCCTATCACATCGGACAAGGCTCTTCGGGAACAAATTTACGCGGAATTTATCGGAGATTTTGGCATCGCGCATTGTCAAAATTTTATTGGAAAGAAAAGCAAAAAGGTTTTTATAACGCATATTTTTCTGCTTTAAAATTATCTTTATCTTTTTTGCTTCAAACAATTTTTTACGGAGTGATTTTTGATTCAAAAAAATTATTCCAAAATCTTGGCTCTCTCAACGGAACCCTGAGTTATCTAATTCGACTCGGCGCTTTCGATAAAAATGACAACCCGCGAGGCTAAAATGAACAACAAAGAATTAACCCTCATAATTGTTACTTTTAACAGCGCCGAAATCATTGAAAAATGTTTAAAAAGTTTTGATATTAGCAAATATGAAGTTTTCGTTATAGACAATGATAGCTCTGATAAAACCGTTGAAATCGTTAAAAATTCTTATGAATCGGTAAATGTAATTGAAAATCCTAAAAATATGGGATTTGGTCGCGCCAATAATTTAGCTCTCAATCAAGCGCAAACGCCTTTTGCTCTAATCTTAAACCCCGATACGCAAATTCGTGATATCGATATTGAAACTTGTTTAAACCATCTTAAAAATAATCCCCAAATTGCTCTCGCTAGTCCACATGTTTTAAGTGAAGAAAATTTTGATAACGCTGAAAAATACAAAACTGAGGAAATTATTTTTTCTAATTTTGTGGTTGGTGGAGTAATGTTTATGAATCTCGAAAATGTCAAAAAATTTGGTTTTTTTGATGAGCAATTTTTTATGTTCGCCGAAGATTCGGAAATTTGCGATAAGAGTATTTTAAATGGCTTTAAAAATGCTATTTTTAAGGACGCTTTAGCACTTCATATCGGCGGAAAATCTTCAACAAAAACTTTAAAAACACATTATAGAAGGTTCTGGCACTTAGGTTGGTCCAAAACGAAATATAAACAAAAAAGGAAAAATATTTTTAATTTTATTCGTTCGACTTTAAGAATTTGTGTGCTTTATTTTTGCGAAGGAATTTTTTATTTTTTGTTGTGCAACAAAGAAAAATCATTGCAAAAATTTGCTTTCTGCTTCGGCTCTTTTGCCTGCTTAATTGGCTTGAAGGCTTTTGACAAAAACAACAACCCACGAGGCTAAAATGACCAACATTCTCATCATCGGCAAAAATGGACAAATCGCCAGCGCCTTAATTGAAAATTTTAAATTGGAAAAAACTGGATTTAATGTTTTAGTCAAAGATAGTTCGGAGCTTGATTTTTCTAAACCAGAAAGCCTTAAAGAAAATCTTAAAAACATTTCTACTTCGATTAATTTAATTATTAATTGCGCCGGTTATACCAATGTTGATAAAGCTGAAGATGAACAAGAATTATGCGATAATATCAACCATCGAGCGGTGAAAATTTTAGCAGATTTTAAACAAAGAAAACACCAACATAAAAGCCAAGCAGATAGAGTTGGTCAAGCTTTGAAATTCAATGTTCAATGCAAACACAAATTTTATATTGCTATTTATGAAAATGGAGGTTGGGAACAAT
>CAIOKL010000184.1 GCA_903858915.1 uncultured Alphaproteobacteria bacterium
CTTTATTTATCGCTAAAAGTTTTGAAAGATTGGCGGATCACGCCACGAATATCGCCGAGATTGCAGGTTTTGTTGTAACCGGTGAAATTAAATAAATCATGATGCAAACTCGAGTAGAGAAGCGCGAAACCGGGCAAATTGCCAAAAAAGATAACAAAGATTTGCTTGATTTTGCCACTAAATTTCCCAAAGAAAAAATGGAGCGCAAGCCTGATTGGATAAGGGTTAAGGCGCCAATTTCGCAAGGTTATATCGACACCAAAAAAATGCTCAACGAAAAAAAACTTCACACGGTTTGCGAAGAGGCTTCATGCCCAAATATTGGCGAATGTTGGTCGCAAAAACATGCCACGGTAATGATTTTAGGTTCGGTTTGCACTAGAGCCTGTTCGTTTTGTAATATTGAAACCGGCAAGCCTGACGCCGTAAATCCGCATGAGCCAGAAAATGTTGGCGATGTTGCCAAAGTCTCGGGTTTAAAACACATTGTTATCACTTCGGTTGACCGCGATGACCTTGCCGACGGCGGTGCGGAGCAGTTTGTAAAATGTATTGAAAATGTTCGAAAAAAATCTCCGCAAACTACGATTGAAATTTTAACACCTGATTTTTTACGCAAAAACGGCGCTTTGGAAATCGTCGTCAAAGCTAAACCTGATGTTTTTAATCACAATATTGAAACTGTTCCCGCTCTTTACACCAATATTCGCCCTGGTGCGCGTTATTTTCATTCCTTGTGGCTTTTAAAAAGAGTCAAAGAGCTTGATCCAACGATGTTTACTAAATCAGGTTTGATGGTTGGACTCGGCGAAACTAAAGAGCAAGTGCTTCAAGTGATGGATGATATGCGTTCGGCGGAAATCGATTTTTTGACGATTGGGCAATATCTTCGTCCGACTTTGCGCCATGCGCCAGTTGATCGCTATGTTCATCCCGATGAGTTTGAGTTTTACAAAAAAATGGCTTATTCCAAAGGATTTTTGATGGTGTCATCAAGCCCACTTACGCGCTCTTCTTATCATGCCGGCGACGATTTTGAAAAAATGCGCGCCGAGAGATTGAAATTATTGGGAAAATAGTTTTTAATATTTTGCATCGATTAAAATTATCGCGCTCTTTGTGCGACTATTAAATTCCCCGATATCGCCGTTGGATTTATTGTCGGAATTCGCGAATCTTTAATCGCGAATAAAGTATTTAAAAAAGCACGAGTTTCATCTGATGAATTAATAGCTGGAAGCCCTCGGGCCGAATGCGATATTTTTTCAAAAACCGTTGAGGAAAACAAAAAACCGCCCTCTCTAATATTAAAATTTAGAAACTCTTTTTTTTCAGAATCATTTAAATCTTCAAATAAATATTTTAATATTTCTAAATCAAAATTTCTGGAAAATGCATTAAATATTATCGCGGATTTTTCTTTTAAAACTGCCAATTTTGTTTTTCCAGATTTTGTTATTTCTGAATTAATTAATAAATTTAAAATATTTTTATTTCTTGCTTTAATGGCTATTTTAAAGCATTCATTTGTAATTTTGGCATCTTTTTCAATTAAA
>CAIOKL010000185.1 GCA_903858915.1 uncultured Alphaproteobacteria bacterium
AAAGATTCGAGGCTTGAAATAGATTAATTAAATATAAAATTGGAAAAAGACGATAACAGAAATTATAAAAAGTCTGCGAATACCTGAAAAACCTAAGCGTAAACCAGCTTAGCATCGGCAAGAAAGCAACTACGAATAACAATAATTTTCCACTACTCATGCTCAAAAATTAAATTGTGTTTGCTAATAAAAAAGATGCAAATCTTAACGCCATATTATTCATGGATTCAGATAATAATACATTGGTATAAATTACAATAATCAATATCCACAAACTCACGACTTGAAGATAATCAATATTTTTATTTGACGAAGCATTTTCTTGAAAATTTTTCGGTTGCTCCTTCTCGAGTATTGAATCTATAATCTTCATGGCGATATTTAATTGCGCATAATTTGAGAAAATTAATGCGATTATCATGATTATTCTTAAACTATATTCCATGCTCGCAAGCGCCATATACCAATATCCAAAAAACAAAAATGTCATCGGCAAGCCGGCGATAAAAATTATAATTAATTTAAGCGGTATTCCGCATAAAGCATTCGAACGCACCACCCTAAATATCTTATCAATCGAAGAACTTTGATAGTTTTTTTTGATATAACTCGCAAAAAGAAATATGAAAAAATTTACAAAGGAAAAATTTAGCAAAAAGAAAAAGAGTGACTGCATTGATTCTATCGATTGCATGCCGATCGCGGAAATCATAAAGCCAATATTACCAATCGAAAAAAATGCGCAAATTAGCTTCAAATGATCTTCTTTTATAAGCCTAATTGAAGAATAAATTACCAAAGAAAAACCAATCAAAATCATGATTGGCGAGAACTCATATTGCGTGAATAAAAAGTTATTTCCAAAAAAGAAATAAATAAATTTTAGAGTTAAAAATAATCCGATTAAAATTTTTATAAAAAATGCGTCGATTACTAGGAAACTAGCCACCAAACTGGTGCTTTTTATTTTCTCAAAATATTGCCAAAGCGGAAAAAATTTTACGATTAATGCCAACGAAAAAAGTATTAAAATCACGAATAAAAACCAAATTTTATTCGATGGCAATAAAAATAAATTATCGACAATTTTATCAAAATTTAACTCGCCAAAAGTTAAAAAAATCGCAAAAAAACAAATTAAAATAAGGATTGACGCCACCGAACTTAAGCAAAAATTTTTGAAAGAAATATTCAATAATTTGCTGTTATATGAAATTGTGGCGATTGCAAAAAAGGCGAAGGTGTGTATTTCAATAAACAAATATAAATTGAATAAATTATTTGAAGTTAAAATGCCCACCAAACTGAATAAATTTAACAAAAAAACTGAGTAAAAATTTGCCTGATTTCTTTTGTTTAAAGCGCTCTCAATGTCACTTCGATAAAAAATTAACATTAAGCATTCTAAGAGAATTATCAGAAATAGAAATATCACTCCAATCAAGTCTAGACTGAATTCAAAGGTGATTGACAACAAGGATAATTCGTAATCATTTTTGATTTTTTCGTAAATCAAAACATCGGGAAATATTTTTAAAACCAAGCCGAGTAAAATCACGGCGCAAGATAAGGCAATTACAAAACAGATATTTCTAATTTGAAAAATTTGACATAGCAAAGAAGCGAAAAGTGGCAAGAAAATCAAGAGATAAATATTGGATATTGTTCCAATTTCCATTGACTGAAATTTAAGGTTAATAACAAAATGAAAATCGATTCACAAACCAAAGGCATTTTAAAATAAATGACCTCAAAACTAGATAGGTCTAGGTTTGCTGAATCTAAAAATCTTTATTTGAGTAAAGATTTTTTAAAATAAAATTCTTATTTTTTGTGTTTTTTAATTAACTCCACAAACTCTTCAAATAAATAAAAACTATCGCTCGGACCAGGTGAACTTTCGGGATGATACTGCACCGAAAATGCTGGTTTATTTTTTATTTTTATACCTTCAATCGTGTTGTCAAAAAGCGAAATATGCGTAATTTCAACATTACTTGGCAAGCTAGATTCATCAACGCAAAAACCATGATTTTGACTGGTAATTTCAACTTTTTTTGAACGCAAATCTTGAACTGGATGATTGGCTCCACGATGACCTTGATGCATTTTAGTAGTTTTCGCTCCAACCGCTAATGCCAAGAGCTGATGCCCTAAACAAATTCCGAAAAGTGGAATATTTTTTTCCAAAACTTTTTGTATTGTTGGAATTGCATATTTGCCAGTTTCAGCGGGATCGCCGGGACCGTTTGATAAAAAAACACCATCGGGATTTATTTTTTCAATATCCGCAAAAGTTGCATTCGCCGGCAGAACTTTAACCTCACAGCCGACTTGGTTCAAGCATCGCAAAATATTTAATTTCGCACCAAAATCTATGGCAACAACCTTATATAGATTGCCTTTTACTGAATTATATGAATTGTTTTTTTGATCCCAATTGCCTTCATTTTGCCAATCATAAACCTTGTTCTCGCTAGCTTTTGAAGCCAATTCGACGCCATCAAGATCGCCAATATTTTTAATTTTTTTATGCGCCTCTTCAATAGATTTTTCCGATAAATTTTCTTCAAAAACTATGGCAATATTTTTTGCTCCATCTTGGCGAATTTTTTTAGTAATTTGCCTCGTATCAACGCCAGAAATTCCCGTCAATTTATGTTTTTTAAGCCATTCGTTAAAGCCAATATTGGCGCGATAATTCGAAGAATTAGTAATTGGCTCGCGAATTATCAAACCGTTCGCGCGCACTTTTTTGGCTTCGATATCTTCATCATTTGCACCAACATTGCCAATATGCGGGAATGTAAAATTAATAATTTGTCCAGAATAAGATGGGTCGGTCAGAATTTCTTGATAACCCGTAATTGAAGTATTGAAACATATTTCTCCAATTGCCAAGCCCTCTTCCCCTATGCCATAACCATAAAACTTTGATCCATCAGCAAAAATTAATACTGCATCTTTGGGTTTTTGATAAAAACTATTTGCGTTTTTCATGTTTTTTTGAATAAATTAGTATTTATAATAATACCAAGTTTTGTCTTTAAAATTATTTGTTAAAAATCTAATTAAAGTTCGACCTTGATCTAATTTAAAATTATTTAATAAAATCTGCAATCATCAAATTTATTTATGTCTAAAAAAAATAATCTATTACTTGGAGAAAAAACCGTTTATCAACTAAATCATCCCGATAAAAAAATCCTTCAAGCCGTTGATAATCCTCATCTCGATGCCGATTATTCGATAAAATTAACCTGCCCCGAATTTACTTCAATTTGCCCAATAACTTCGCAACCCGATTTTGCTCATATAATTATTGACTATGTTCCTAAAAATAAAATCGTCGAAAGTAAATCTTTAAAGCTTTACCTCTTTTCTTATCGCAATCACGGCGCTTTTCACGAGAATTGCACCGTGCAAATCGCCAAAGATATTATCGATTGCATCAAGCCCAAATGGTTTAGAATTTCTGGCTTTTGGTATCCGCGCGGTGGAATTCCCATCGATGTTTTTTTCGAAAAGGGTCAATTGCCTAAAAATGTTTTCGTTAAAGAAAATCAATCTTATCAATATATTCCGAGACATTAATCATGATTATTACTCTTCCAAACATTGACCCCGTTGCCTTCTCAATCTTTTTTATTGAAGTTCGTTGGTATTCTTTAGCCTATATTTTTGGAATTTTATTTACATTTTGGTGGCTTAATTATTGCAACAAATCACAAAAATTTTTAAGCGCCAAAGCCCTTGATGATTGGATGATTTTTGCCATTTTATCAATAATTTTAGGCGGTCGCGCCGGTTATGTTTTATTTTACAATTCATCATATTTTCTCAACAATCCTCTCGAAATTTTGGCTTTTTGGCACGGCGGAATGTCTTTTCACGGCGGATTATTTGGAGCGATTTTTGGCATGTGGTTTTTTGCTAAAAAATATCAAATTAATTTTTGGATTTTATGCGATAATTTAGCGGTTTCAGCGCCGTTCGGGTTGCTCTTGGGAAGGATTGCCAATTTTATCAATTTAGAACTTTATGGTCGTCCAACTTTTACAAATTTTGGAGTAATTTTTCCTAATTCCGATGGCTTGCCGAGGCATCCAAGTCAACTTTACGAAGCCGGTCTTGAAGGCTTAATTTTACTAACAATTTTAATGACACTTTATTTCAAAACTAACATAAAAAATTATCCGAAAAAATTAAGCGGAATTTTTTTAGCGGGCTATGGAATTTCTAGATTTATCGTTGAATATTTTCGTGAGCCAGATTCGCAAATTGGTTTTCTTTGGGAATTCGTAACAATGGGGCAAACTTTATCATTTCCTTTAATTATTTTTGGATTTTTTTTACTTTTCTCAAATTCCAAAAAATAATTCACAAAAAACACTAATTATTATTTTGTTTTACTGGTTGTTGATGTTAAAAATATCAATTTCAAAATGACTATTTTTAAAAAAATAATTAAAAAATTCCTTGCTAAATCACCACTCTTTGTCTCTCAAGGAC
>CAIOKL010000186.1 GCA_903858915.1 uncultured Alphaproteobacteria bacterium
ATCAAGCCGAAAATGAAATTTACGGCGGAATTTCGGCGAGAATGCCTCCGACTATTGATATTAAAAGCTCGGCGCAACTTCTTGCCCAAGTTGGATTTAAAAATCCCGTCGCTGATTTGGAAAAAATTAAAGTCGATTATGAAAATCCGCTTAAATTATTGCACGATCTTAAATTTAGCGGGCAGGGCAACGTTATGTATCAAAGGTCGCGGAAGTTTTTTTCCAAAAAATTATTGCAAAAATTGATGGAAAAATATGAAAATTTTTATGATGAAAAAACGCAATCTTATCCGGCGACATTTAGCGTAATTACGATTTCGGGGAGCACAAATAACAGTTGAGAAATTTTATTTTTTGTGAAAAAATGTTGAAAATCAAAATTGCCAAAAAATTATTTAAAAAAAATGTCTAAAAAAATTCACATAAAAACTTACGGTTGCCAAATGAATGTTTATGATTCGGATCGGATGCAAGATTTGATGAACGCCGTTGGCTATGAGACCTCCGCAGAGGTTGAAAATTCTGACATGGTCATCATCAACACTTGTCATATTCGTGAAAAAGCTTCGGAAAAATTATTCTCCGATTTGGGACGCATTCGCCCATTTAAAGAAAAAATGAAAGAGGCGGGAAAGCAGATGATTGTAGCGGTGGCTGGTTGCGTTGCTCAAGCTGAAGGGCAAGAAATTTTTCGACGTTCAAATGTTGTTGATATTATTGTTGGACCCGAAAGTTATCAAACTTTGCCCGATTTAGTCGGCAAAGTTTTGCGTGAAAAAACCAAACAAATTAATTTGGATTTTGTGCCCGATAATAAATTTGATGTACTGCCTTCGTCAATTGCGGGAGTAGGGGCGAGTGCTTTTGTTACGGTGCAAGAAGGTTGCGATAAATTTTGTACTTTTTGCGTCGTGCCTTACACGCGCGGGGCGGAATATTCGCGCGATGTTAATAAAATTCTCGATGAAGTAAAAGCTTTGATCGATAAGGATGTTAAGGAAATTTATTTGCTTGGGCAAAATGTCAACGCCTATCACGGTTTGGACGAAAATAAAAACTCGGCAAATTTGGCGAAATTGATCGAAAAAATCGCCGAATTTCCGCAAATTCAAAGAATTCGTTATACCACTTCGCATCCTCGCGATATGAATGACAGCTTGATCGAAGCCCATCGCGATATTGAAAAATTAATGCCCTTTTTGCATTTGCCGGTGCAAGCTGGATCGAATGCGGTGTTGAAGGCGATGAATCGCAAACATACTCGTCAAGATTATTTCAAAATTATTGAAAAATTGCGCAAAGCTAAGCCCGACATGGGTTTATCCTCAGATTTTATTGTGGGATTTCCCGGTGAAAGTGATAAAGATTTTGAAGATACCCTTGATTTGGTCAAGCAAATCGGCTTCGCGCAATGTTATTCATTCAAATATTCTCCGCGCCAAGGCACGCCTTCGGCTGATTCGATTCATCAAATTGCCGAAGAAATAAAAGACCACAGATTGGCGATTTTGCAAAAACTTTTAACCGAACAACAAATTGATTTTAATAAAAAATTTGAAAATCAAATTATGCCAGTTTTGTTTGAAAAAGAAGCGCCGAAATCGCGTAAAAATTCTACCAAAAATCCCATCGATTCTAACAAAATTCAATTGTGGGGCAAAAGCCCGTGGCTTCAATCAGTTGTAGTTGAGGTGAATAATCAAGAAATCGCCAATAATTTCTTTAATAAAATTTCTAATGTCGAAATTATTAAGGCTCGACCAAGTAGTTTATTTGGCACTATTTCTAATG
>CAIOKL010000187.1 GCA_903858915.1 uncultured Alphaproteobacteria bacterium
AAAATTACCAAAAAAAATTATAAAAAAATCTTATAAAAAAAGACCAATAATAAAAAATAAATCCAAAAAAATTTACAAAAAAAATCTAAAAAATATTGATAAAATTGAAGCCTCGACAATCTCCAAAGAAGATGAAATTGACGAAGACGATATCAATGATTCACAAGAAATTGAAGCTCAAACTATACCTGAAACTGAGCCAAAAATTAACACCAAAAATAAATCCAAAAAAAGCATCTTGCGAGCAGAGCTAGAAAGGCAAGAAAGAATAAGCAATAATGCTAAAAAACAACAAGAAAAAATCGCTCTTAATGCCAAAAAACAAGAAGAAAAATTAAAAAAATTCGATGAATTAAAAAATTTTTATTTATCCGATTTAATTATAAATGACAATTCTCAAGATGAAGATTTTCATGACGAAGAAAAAATCATTCCCAAAAGAAAAGAATTGGCACCTTTTGCCCTCGAAGAATTGCCACCTTTGCCGATTTTAAACCGATCACGAACTTCGGATAATTTTCACATTCCTTTTGTTTACACTCCAAAAGAATATATCGATGTAATGTTCTCGGCCATTTCAATGGGAAGCGTTTCTTATTTTAATGAAGCTTTTAAATATGTTTTAAATCCCAATATTAAAAATGAGCAGGGCGATACAATCTTAACTTATGCAATTTTTTTAAAAAAATATTCAATTATTTCGTCGGTTTTGTCAAAGGGCGCCGATCCAAATCTTCCGAATAAACTTGGACATACGCCGGTTTCAATTGCCATCGAATTAGTTGATTTTCAAGCACTAGAATTGTTAGAAAAAAATAATGCAGATTTGCAATATAAAGATGCCTTTGGCAGAAGTTATTTAATGCATGCTTCGCGCGTTGGCTTTTTGCCGGCGGTAGATTTATTGGTAAAAAATAATTTAAACATAAATGATATGGATGATGATGGCTTTACGGCGCTTTCAATTGCATATCGCCATCGCAAAGAGTTAGTGGTCCAATATTTACTTAAAAATGGTGCCAAAACTTGGATTGAAAAATCTTATAATCCTCAAAAAAGATACTTCATGGACGAATTGAATAATCGCTGGAAATAACAGCGAAGAATTTAATATTTTTCTTAGGCAAAAATTTAGAAATTATTTTGAGACAGTATAAAACTTTTTACTGATTAATAATTTTAATACATTAATTTTTAGGAATATAATTTTTTAAAAAATAATGCGAACAGAAAACATAAAAATTCAAAATTCATTGCAAGATAATTATATAGAACCTGAAAGCCAATCTTCGTTCGATATTTTTAGAAAAAAACTAATAATTGCATTAGTCATAATCTTATTATTTTGTGCATATAGTGATAAAATTTGGGCTCAAATAGAAAGCCTCTACAACTCTTCTACTGAACAATTCGCCGGCATTTCCACATTAATGTCCGCAACCGCCAATAACGATATTGACGGCGTAAGATTTTTTAGCAAAGCCGGCGCATTAGTTATCAATCAGCGCAATAAAGGCGGTGCAACTTCTCTTCATATCGCTTGTCGTGAAAGCAATTTTGAAATTGCGAAGATATTAATTGAAAATGGTGCGAATGTAAATATCGTTGACAATGAAGGTTGGAGTCCGTTAATGAGAGCCTCGCTAACCGGCAATAAAGAAATAGTCGAAATTCTTCTTAAAAATGGCGCTAAAGCACATTTACTTAACTCGCTAAATGAGAGTGCTTTAATTCACGCCACCTCATCAAAATGCGTAGAATGTATAAATCAAATCGTTGAGAACGGTAATTTAATAAAAAATATGGATATTTTGGTTTTAAAAAGTCAAATTGCCGACGCATTTTTAATCGCCAGAAGCCAAGAAAATAAAGGTTCTCAAGGTGTTTTAGAATCATTTTTAGATTACGCTTCTAGAATGGCTCCATTAGTTGCCAGAACCCCCGCAACAAATGACCAAGAAACCTTACCATTGCTTTCAAATCAAAGTAAAATTAGCAATTCAAAACTAAGCAAACTTCCTAAAAATTTTGTATTAAGAAATCAAGATAATGAAATTTTAACACCTGAGCAACAAAGCGTTTACTCGGTTCTTGAAGATCCAAATCTCCCGCCAATTTCAAAAAAAGATATCAACAAAAAAGAATCGATTGTAGAAAATTATCAATTACCTGAAATTCCTCAGCAAGAAATTCCGCTTTACCAAGCAAAAGAACCAAAAACAAAATATAAATTTAAATCAACCGTCGATAATGACGCAAGAAGACAAAATGAACTTGCGCCCGCCTTAAATACGGAGAATTTAAATAATAAAATAATTAAATACAAAACTCCAATTCAAGAAAAACCATTTGTGAGTCAACAAATATCAAAACCCGAACCTCAACCTCAAAAAATATCAAAACCTGAAATTCAACAAATTCCAAAAATTGAAACTCCACAAATTTCCAAACCAGAAGTAAGAAAATTTAAATTCAAAGCCGGACAACAAAGTTTAAAATCTAAAAATTTAAATTCTGTTGATGAGCAAGATTTAGAGAATCTCGATTCAAGCGCCGTTAATCTAAAAGATTTAATTGAAGAAGCCCCAAAACCAATTGCGCCAACCATTGAAAATAAAGCGCCAAATGCCGTTAACCTAAAAAAAAATAAAATAACTTTTGTTCCAAATATTAAAGAAAAAAAACCGGAAATCGTAACTCAAGAAACTCCAAAAGAAGAGCCTCAAGAAACTATTTTTTTAATCGATAAAAAATCAAAAAAAACTGATAAAAATCCCGAAGAAAAAATTTCCGAAGAAGCGCCTCAAGAAACCATCTTTTTGATTAACAAAAAATCAAAAAAAACTAATAAAAATCCTACAAATGAAAAATCTCTTGCGGGATTTGATAATCAAGAAATAAATCAACAAATGAATCAAGATTTTAAGACTCCGGAATTGGTTAGCGAAGTTGCGAAAAAGCCCAATAAAGTTTTTAAATTTAAGAAATCTTCAAGCCCTCAAATTAATAATTCAAATCTAGAAAATGATTCGATTAAATTAGCGCCACTTGAAAAAGTAGAGCCATTGCATTTAGTTGACGAATCAAGTAATTTAATTAAAAATCCAAGCCCCGTTATCAAAAAATTTAAGCTAAAAAAATCCGACAACACCGCAATTCCAATTAAAGAAATTAAGCCAGAAGAGTTAACGAGTGACAATGAAGAAAACACTTAATAATTCTTCGCATTTTTAGCTTTATTTGGTTGCGCTAAGCTAAGGCAAGATACTTTCCCACATTCAAATCCAACAAAGACCTCAGCTCATCTTAAAATTAAAGTTCCCGATTAAATTTCATAATGGGTTGATTAATTTTAATCTCGTTTTTTGCCAGAAAATTATGCTAGAATAGGTATTAGAATTTTTAAATCGCATTACAAAAATAATGGTGGTAAATTGGGGCTTTGGATTATCTTCTTCTATTTATAGAATCAACGGCTCTGCCATCCGCAACCTTGTTTAATCCCAATATAAAAGTTTGATTTGGTTTAAGAGTAAATTCAACCTCAACTTGGTTATTTTCATTAATTTTTGGAGCGTATTCTTCGGATTTTTTACCCGATAAAATCTTCCATTTACTAATACTTAGTTTCCATACAACCGTAGCTCTATCTTGAGAAATGTCTTTAAAATATAATTCATTTTCAATGGCGTTAGAACTTGCCATAAATTTTTTATCGTTAATCCA
>CAIOKL010000188.1 GCA_903858915.1 uncultured Alphaproteobacteria bacterium
CCCCTCCCAAAATTTTCTTGCAGAAAATTTTACCCTCCCGCGAGGGGAGGGTGATTAGACCGAGCTAGAGCCTGAAGAATTTACGATTGGTAAGAATTAAAAGTAACTTGGTACCTTTTTTTAAGATTAGGTAAAAAGTTAAAATGAAAAAATTTTACTATAAATAAGATTTCTTAATATTGCTTTTACCCCCTCCCAAAATTTTCTTGCAGAAAATTTTACCCTCCCGCGAAGGGAAGGGTGATTAGACCGAGCTACAGCCTGAAGAATTTACGATTGGTAAGAATTAAAATTAAAAGTAACTCGGAACCTGGTACCTTTTTCTTTGATTGTTATTTTGATACCGATTGATCTTTGTCGGCAGATTTAGCTTTGGGATTAGAAATAACAACTGAAGATAACGATTGAGCAGGTTCTATGGGTCTTGGAAAGCCCAGCGTTGCATCTAATAAAGTTGCTTGAATTGTCGTTGGATTTGGAGCGATTTGATTTTCTAAGTCACCTCGATCATTGGTATTTTGCAAATTTTGACGATTCCGATGGCAATAAAATGCAGTTCCGGCAATTACGGCTAAGCCACCCATTATAGATCCAGCAATTATCGCTAATCTAGTTTTGTCCTGAGAATCTTGATTTGGCGGAGGAGTTGTTTCTAAAATTTCACTTGTAGTTTGGGGCGCTGGAGTTGCTTTAGCCTTGAGTTCCGGAGTTGATGATGTTTTTTGTTCCAATCCAGTTTTATTCTGAGAATCTTGATTTGGTGGAGGAGTTGTTTCTAAAATTTCACTTGTAGTTTGGGGCGCTGGAGTTGCTTTAGGTTCAAGCTTCGGAGTTGATTTTGGCGTTGATTGGAAAATCTTAAGACCTCCTTCCGCAGGAATTTGCTCTGAAGAATATTTAGTATTGCCTAGGATAATTTCTTTTTGACCTCCCGATAAAATCATTAATGAATTTATTTCTTTACCAGAATTGTTAATTTTTTTAAATAAAACGACCAAATCATCATTGGCAAAAACAGTGCTAGCAGAGCATGTTTTTGATAAGGATGGCATTTCGCAATATTTTATTAAATCTCTAGCTTTATGAATCGATATTTGTTTTAATTTTTTTGGATCTAAGGCGTTTTCAGAAATTTCTAAGATATTTTTCCCCGCATCGCGCTGTTGAAATCTCATTGAATTTTCAACTAAATCTAAATTTTCAATTTTGCAATTTAAATTTATATTCTCCGCTGATTCTGAAGCTGAAGATTGCGCCTCGCTTCTTCTTCCAATTGAATCTAAAATTAATTTATTTGAATGATAATCCAAAGGTTTTAAATCGGTACTCAGAGGCGATTTATTCAATTCAATTTTTAATAATTGATTATCTTCGTCTTTAATATAAATGACTCTAGAATAAGATAAATCTGACGAAAAAGTCGTTACTTCTCCTATTCTATAAGGATCTTCATTTATAAAAGGATGAACCCCTCCAAAATATAGGCCATTTGAAACTACATGAAGTAATTCATGATTAACTATTGATTTTTTGTCATCAATTTTTACTGAATCCGGTATTGATATAGAAATTTTTGCTTGATTGAAGTTTAAGTGATTTAGAGCTGAATCATGAAGACCTCCGCCAACGCGCAATAAATGATCGAATTCACCTTCGTAATCAGAGCCTACAAATTCAATATTTTGACCACGAAATAAAGTATTGGCATAGTTAACCATTAACTCTTCCATTCTTTTCAAATCCGTTTCTTTTGTCGGAAGAAAATGATCGGTTTTTAAAAGCTCCTCTTCGTTAATTTTATCAATTCGAACTATTATTTTTTTATTTTCTTGTAATTTTTTATATAATTCTTCAGCAGTATAATCCCAAAATTCAGAGGTAATTGATAATTTTTGTAAATAATCTTCGCCATATAAACTGCGATATTTTTCGGCTATTTGATCGGTGTTGATTTTTATCAATCCGCCTTCCAAAATACCATTTTCTTTATTATATAAATTATCTAATTCAGAATAAGAATGAATCTTGGTTAAATCCAAGTTTTCGCTACCTTTAATGCTAAATGAATCAGTGTTAATTCTTAATTTAGCTCCAAGAAAATTAGCGCCTAAAAAATTTCCATTTGTTAGCATTGAAGTTACAATTTCGCAATTTTGGAAGTTGGCGTCAGTAAGGTCGGTTTTTATTTCATCTCTATCTTTTTCTATTTTTTGAATTTTAGTTATTATTTGCTCATGAAGATCTTGATGATGAGCTTCGGGCAGTTTACTTAAATCATTTGGAATCGTACTTAATAATCTTCTATTTTTATAACTTGAATTAAAGCCACCTATATCAAGATTTGTTTGTTTGGTGTTGCTCCAGTCGGTGCGAGATAAATTACAATATTCAAAAATAACATTTGAAGTTGAGGGCATTTTACATCCGCTTAAATTACAATTTACAAATCTTAAATTATCAATATTTAAGCCACTTAAATCAGCTCCAGAAAAATCAAAATCACGAACGGTTCTTATTTTATCATTGTCAATATCATAGTTGCTTTTTAAAAAATTTAATAATTCTTGATTGGTAATTTTACTAAAATCAAAAGCATTATCTTCCATGTTGCTAATTTTACTAAAATCAAAAGCGCTAGCTTCTTTTGTTGTAGAAGATTTTGGATAAATTTGGTCTTTCGATTGCTGTAATTTCGTTGGTTTTTCAGAAGTTTTATTAAATATTTGAGTAATTTCCGTAGCGTGGGGAGCTATAATGGAATTTGAAAATAAATCTTCAGCTTCTCTTTTAAATGATTGTTTTGAAGTTGTAGATAAAGTTGAGGCGCTTAAAGGGAGGTCGCTAGAAGTTGCGCTTAATTCAATTAAAGCTGGAACTAAGCCAAGAGCGCCACCAATCAAAGTTCTTTTTGCCTCTAAGGAAAATTCTTCGGGAGGAGTTAAAAAATTTATTATCGGCGCCGGGTTTTCTTCAATAATTTCCTTTTTTTCATCGCGTAAATCAATAATCGCGCCATCCTCAAGTTGTTTTTTAAATTTATTAGCGCCAGTTGAGCGGAATTCCAAATCTTGCGCTTTCTCTTCCGATGCTTTAGCAAAATTTACGGCGTTTAAAAAGGTAAAAAAAGCGAATTGATCGGGAGTAATTGGCAATGAAAATGGTGCGGATTTTTTTTTATTAGAAAAATTGCCAATAGTTCGACGATTATCTTGCGAAGAAAGTGGCATAAACTATAGTTAAAATATGTTAAAAATTGATAAATAACAACATTTCAATTTCTAAATTTTATTATAATTGTCAAGTTTTGTAAGTCGAAAGTTTGCTCCTTCCGCCCTTGAGAACGAAAAGGGACATTTTTCGGAAATACTCGCACCCCTCCCGCAAGGGGCTTACACCCCTACATTTTGTAAAAACACTCGCAAAACTTACGGGCTGTAGCTCCCCCCTTGAGGGTTCTTCGCGTTAAAAAAATAGCCTAAACGGCTATTTTTAGGTTATTCGCTAAAAAAAAATAGCCTAAACGGCTATTTTTAGCGAATAACGGGACAAGGAGCGAATGCGACGCGGTCCCAGTCGCGAATCTTTTTTGAAAAAAAAGATGAAGCGTTTATCAACAAGGAAAATCTAAAAAAAACCAAATCTCATCGCGGGTTTCTCGCGTTAAAAAAATAGCCTAAACGGCTATTTTTAGCGAATAACGGGACAAGGAGCGAATGCGA
>CAIOKL010000189.1 GCA_903858915.1 uncultured Alphaproteobacteria bacterium
TCAGAAAATTGAAATTGTGACGATGGAGATTGTTGCGGTGTATCTAATTCTTTTTTAGCTTGTTCATAAATGTTTTTAATTCGAGGATTTCCTAAAAACGATTCATCTTTAATTTTAACTTTTTTTTCTAAAATAATCTTAAAAATCTCTTTTATTTCATTTTGTTTAATTTGAGTTAAATTTTGATCTCGAGGAGGAAATTCATCAGGATATTGTGGATTGCGCAAATTAACTTCTTCCGAGGCGCTTTTGGCTAAAATATCACCAGCAGTTTTTCCGAAAGAATTAGCCTCGTTAATATCGGCACCTTTTTCAACTAGCTTCTTAAATAAATTCGCTAAACCTTGAAAATTCGTACCCGGCTCCGAATCGCATAATGTTCGAACTATAGAATGGAGAGCTTCTCTGCATTTCGCGTTGCTCGAAGTTAAATCAAATTGAGGGCTATTCAATATGAGTTCACAAGATTTAAAATCTTTGAGTCTAATTGCTAAATTAAGAAGTGAATTATCTTGTTCAGCTTTTTGGTTTGGAGAATATTTAATGAATTCTTGAAGAGCCTGATTAGTGGGAAGATTGCCTTTTCGAAAAGCAATCAAACTAAGGCCGGCGGGAGTATATCCTTGAGAATTAGTTTGCTCCAAAATTGTGGGAAATTTTTCGAATAAAAGTGGTATTATGTTTGGATTAGAAAAAGTTGCATAATGAAGAGGATTGTTATTTATGCTGATTGATGGAGATTGACCAGAAGCCTCTCGCGAATGTGATTGAACTTTTATAAATGGCGTGATTTTGTCGTCAGTAAAAGGAAAATCTACTAGATTTTTTATAAAAAATTCATTGCCAGAATCAATTGCAATGTGAAGCGGAGTTTTCCCCTGGTCGTCTTTAGATTTTAAAAAATGATTAAGTAAATTAGGATTTTCGTTATTAAGAATTTCTTTAAAATTTTCAAGCGTCACTTCGTCGTGAGTTTGAGATGCTATTTCATGTAAAATATTTTTTCCATTAGCAAATTGTCTCTGCAAAATCAGGCTAGAGAGCATTTCGGGTCTTTGGGGGCTGAGCATATTTTATTAGAATGTACATTACTGATTAATAACATTATTTTTTTTAAGAATCAAATTATCAAGTAAAATCCCGGTGAAAAGTGCATTTGAAACAATCTCCAAATTTAATTTTAAAATGCCAAAAAAATGCAATTAAAATATAATGTTTTTTAACTAAAGCATTAATTTCAAATTTAAATAAATTTTATTAGTTTTTGTAGTTATTTATACTACAAAACAATTAAAATTAATTCATGAGAGAAGCTTCTAGACCTGAATTTTTCCCACAAAGTCCTAAGGCTGATTCTTATGGATCCGATAGCGACAAAGAAGAGCTTTCGAGGTTAATCGGTAATTCAGAAAAGGCTGATCAGTGGCCGAATATTTATCGATTAATTGATGAAAATAAATTAGAAGAAATAAAATCATTAATCGCAAAAAATGCCGATGTTTTAAATGTAAAAGATCAATCCAGAGATTTTCCAATATTATATGCTATAAAAAATGGCAATAATGACATTGCTTTAGAATTTATAAGGTCTACAAAGAGGTTCTTAAGCAAAAAGACGATAACGGTTTTAATCCATTTTTTTACGCAATTTATTACAATAATTTAGAGTTGATCGAGTTTATAATTAATACAAAGCCAGAAATTATTGATGAAAAATACGATGAAGGTCTTCCTCCAATTTTTTATGCAATCGCCAATAATAAACTGGAAGCTTTAGAAGAGATATTAAAATTATGCCCAGAATCTATGGAATATGAGAGCGAGGTGGGTCTAAATCCTTTATTTACTTCAATTGGGGAATATTTAGAAAGTGAAGCTCGGGCAAAAGATTCAACGAACATAAAATCCTTAATAAATATGATTTACAAAAAACAATTTAAAGCAGAAAATAATATTTCCGAAGAAGAGTTAAAAAGCCTCATTGATTATTTTGAAGATTGTTCGCCAATAATGCTTGGATATAGTAAAATTAATTTCGGCGCCTATCCGCAAACCCGTTTGAAAATATACGAAAATCTTTTTTCTGAAATTGGTCAAGAGGTCGCAGAAGATATGGATCGTAATAAAAAATTATTATTGGATTCCATCGATAAAACCTCCAAGCATATTAATGTTTTTGAGCCAATTGAAATCGATAAAGAAAATCTTTTTATATATGAATCCAATATAAAAAAACATCTCTCATTTTTTGTTTTTCATGTAGATAAGGTGACCAATAAGCTTACGCATATTAGTTATTGCGAAGGAAATTATATTTGCGATTTAGACAATCATGAATATGAAGAAGATTATATTTATGGAGTAAAAAAATATGAGGTTAACAAAGATATAGAATTCAGTGAAGAATTTGTGCAGAATTTTTTAGCAACAAACACTAAAAACAAGAGCCTTTCGGATTTTTTTAATAAACTTTTAAATCCAGATTTATTGGATAAAGATGGTGATTCCATTGTTGGCCCGGATGTTGATTATTCAATTCCGACTAAAATGCAATCAAGGAGAAATTGTGCATATAAATCTACTAAAGTTTTGTGGCGTTATTTAGCGAGTTTGCAAAATCCAGAAATGAATTTTTATTTACAGAATGACAGAAAATTATTTTTAGAAACCGATGAAAGCAAAAAACCAGAAGACATTGAATCTCTAGTCGATGAGAGGATTACTTTTAAAGAAATAAAAGGCGATTTAGTGGCTAAAGCGCTTAAAAATTTATCTGAATTGCGCAAAAATCTTGATTCCGTAAGTGATGAAAAAATCAACCCCGCCTTAAAAACATATTTGCAAAATCAAATTCAAAAATTATTTGAAGGTGTTGAGGTTCGATCGGCAAAAAAAATTGCGGACATTATTTCTGACGAAATTACGGATAAAAAAGAAGCTAAAATTCACGAAAGAATAAAAAGTTTGGTTTCGCCAAAACTTTCTATGACACCCATCCAAGATGATGCAGATCGAGTAGCTAAAAGACCAAAATTGACAGAAGTTGTCTTGACTTAAATCAATTAGCATTCTGGGTAATTTTGCGATTGAATATTTAAAAAGATTTAATAAATTTAGATAAATATTAAAATAATTTTTAACATCACCAAAATAAATAGATTAACCCATGAATAACATCACATTTGAAACCCTCCGAATGTCTCTAATATTACTTCCCGGATTTACTTGGTCGCTAATCTGGATGAAATATTCTAA
>CAIOKL010000190.1 GCA_903858915.1 uncultured Alphaproteobacteria bacterium
ATTCATTACCCGATCCCACCGCATAAACAAAAGGCTTACAAAGAATTTAATCATTTGAGTTTTCCAATCACCGAAAAAATTCACGAGGAAATTTTAAGCCTTCCGCTCTACCCCCATTTAGAAAAAAACAATATTGATAAAATTGTTGAGGCGGTTAATATTTTTGAAAAATAAATTTGGTTTTTTTAGAAAATTTTGTAATTAAATAGAATTTCCATCGCCCCATTTTTTAATTATAACTAGTCTTATTAGCGAATTTTATTAAAATAAATTTTCGAACCCTCTCTTCAAAAAAGTGATAAGAAAAAATGGAAATCAACAAATTTACAATAAATTGAATCATAATTACCATATTAACATTAATATTTGGATAATTTTTAAATAATTCCTTCCCCAGCTCTATCGAAAAAAATTGCCAAAGATAAAAAGAGTAACTAATCAAACCTAGATATTCCAAAATTTTGTTATTATAAATTTTTGATTCAGAGTGATAGACCATGGTAATCCAAACACCAAATAATGGAACAATTATAAATTGCATATTCATCATATGATAAACAAAATTTACACAAATATAAACCAATAAAAATACTATCGCCAGCTGAAGTAAATTGGCAAACCTGATCTTTTTAAACTTATCTTTTAAGAAATAAAAACCCATTCCGCACATAAAATCAGCAAGCCTAATTACTGGGTTGGCATATATATATTCAGATTTATCAATAAAAACATTTAGACTTGTAATTGTCGCTATCAATAATGAGAAAATTAATATTTTTGACGACTTAGCAGAAAGCAAAATCAAAAATGGGAATAAAAAATAAAGAAACATCTCAACTGTTAATGACCAAGTTCCACCATTAATGCCGATTACGAATATATTTGGGAAAAATCCCTGAACTAAAAATGGATTAGTAATAACAACCCTCGAAATTTGTTGCGAAGTGAAGTCGTGTAAAAAGTAAAAATAAACAATCGTTGCAAATGCATAGGTAGGATAGATTTTTGCGAATCTTTTAAGATAAAAATTAAAAATATTTTCTCGCCTTGTGAAATCTGTATTACTATAAACATGAGCCATAATAAAGCCAGACAGAACAAAAAATCCGGTCATAAAAACAAAACCACTAGAGAAAAATTGATTAATAAAATCTGATTCGGTCTTGGGTCGACAGTGATAGAAAAAAACTACTAGAGCTGTTATAAAGCGAAATGAGGATAAACTTCTAATCATAAGATTTATTTTAATTTTTAGTTAAAGATAAAATTAATCCGTCACAAATCAAGAAATATAAAAAAACTAATTGCCCATCTATGTCAAATAAACATTCATTTTGCTCTACCCTCATTTAGAAAAAAACCATATTGATAAAATCATTGAGGCGGTTAATATTTTTGAAAAATAAATTTGGTTTTTTTAGAAAATTTTGTAATTAAAAAAACAAAATGAAATCGAATTTAAAAAAATATTTAACATAAAGAAATTTCTTGAATGAATATAGCCACAAAAGAAAACTCAAACCAAACCACCCTGCCCCGCAAAACCTTTCTAATCAGTGGTGCAACTGGTTTTATCGGCACTAATTTATGTTTAAAATTATTGCAAAATGGCCATAAAATTTATGCAATCGACAATCACAATTCGAGCGATCCGCAAAATTTAAATTTTATAAAAAACTTCATAAATAAAAATAATATTGCGAGCGAAAATTTTATTTTTTATCATCACGATATTATTAATCCGCTGGCAAATTTAAAATTCGATAAAATCGATTTGATTTACAACCTAGCCTGCCCAGCCTCGCCTCCGCAATATCAAAAAGATCCGATTTATACTTTCAAAACTTCGGTTTGGGGCGTTGAAAATTTGATTCAAATCGCCTTGAAATTTCAAGCGAAAATTCTTCATTCTTCAACCAGCGAAGTTTACGGCGACGCATTAATTCATCCGCAAGCCGAAAATTATTGGGGCAATGTTAATCCCGTCGGAGTGCGTTCTTGCTATGACGAGGGCAAGCGCGCTTCGGAAACTTTGCTTTACGGTTATTGCAAAACGCAAAATTTGAACGCTAAAATCGCCCGCATTTTCAACACTTACGGGCCTTTTATGGATGTCAATGACGGCAGAGTTGTAAGCAATTTCATCAATCAGGCGTTGCGTGGCGAAGACATTACGATTTACGGCGACGGCTTACAAACTCGTAGTTTTTGTTATATCGATGATTTACTAGAAATTTTAATAAAATTTGCCGAAAG
>CAIOKL010000191.1 GCA_903858915.1 uncultured Alphaproteobacteria bacterium
AGCCTAAAAAACTATAAAAAAAATTTTTTAAATTTGTAGTAAAATTTTGAAAATATCATTTTAACTTTAGAATCGAAGTGTAAATTTAGATCTCGAAAAGCTAGATGAGCTTTCTTCAAATTAAAATGATATAACTTAGCAATGAATAAAATTATCGATATAAACCACTATCGCAAAAATAACAAAAAAGATTCAAAAAAAATGTTGTTCTTATCAATAATAATTGGGCTTTCAATCGGTTTAATTTTGTGGAAATATTTTGTTGAAAATATTGCCAATTACGATGTAAAAATTCCTCAATCAACAAATATAAAATTTAACGATAAAGCGCCCGTCGGCATGACAACAGCCCAAGTCGCCGTTGAGTTCGAGAATTTTGACGATAAACCAATTTTGTTGTATATTTATACAACTTGGTGCGGAGTTTGTTCGAAAAATTTTGAAGTTTTTAATGAAATTTCTCGTGAATTTCAAAATACCGATTTAAAAATTATGGCATTATCTATCGATCGAAACCTTGAGCCACAAAAGCTTGCCGATTATTTAAATAATTTTGGCGATGTTTATTTTCAACCGCGTTATTTACTTTTTAAAGATGGTTTTATTGAATTTTTGCTTAAAAAAAATATAAAATATTCCGGACATATTCCCTTCACGGCGCTAATTAGCCGTAATGGCGAAGTCATCACCAAATATACTGGCGTAAAAAATAAAAATTATTTACGCAATAGAATTATCAAAGAACTTTATCCGCATTAAAAATGAGTTTTGAAAGCAAGAAAAATATAAAAATTTTTGATACATTAACCAACCAATTACAAGATTTAAAAACTCTCGAGGAAAATATTTTAAAAATTTATGTTTGCGGACCAACGGTTTATGATCGTCCGCATCTTGGCAATGCTCGTTCAATCGTAGTTTATGATTTATTTTATCGCTTTTTTTTACAAATTTTTGACAAAGTAATTTATGTGCGCAACATTACCGATGTTGACGATAAAATCAATCAATCCGCCAAAGAGCAAAATATTTCAATCCAAGAATTAACTCAAAAAATTTTAGAATTTTTCTATCAAGACATCAACGCGCTCAATGTTTTAAAGCCAACATTTGAACCAAAAGTTACCGAAAATATTCCTGAAATTATTAACATTATTCAAAAACTTCTCGACAATAAAAATGCTTATATCGAGAAGGGTCATGTTTTGTTTGATGTCGCTTCTTACAAAGATTACGGCAAATTATCCAATCGAAAAATTGATGAATTAATCTCGGGCGCGCGCGTTGAAATTGCCGATTACAAAAATAATCCTCTAGATTTTGTGTTGTGGAAACCAGCTTCGCCGAATGACGATATTTCGTCGGTTTTCCAAAGTCCTTGGGGCGAGGGGCGTCCGGGGTGGCACATTGAATGCTCGGCGATGAGTTTTAAATTTCTCGGCGAGAATTTTGATATTCACGGAGGCGGGGCGGATTTACAATTTCCGCATCATGAAAATGAAATTGCCCAAAGTTGCTCGGCGCATTTAGGCTCTAATTACGCCTCTTATTGGATTCATAACGGTTTTTTAACCGTCGATGGCGAAAAAATGAGTAAATCTTTAAAAAATTTTATCACCGTTAATGATTTAATTAAAGCCGGAATAAACGGCTCTACAATCAGGCTTATGTTGCTTTCAAGCCATTATCGCAAACCTTTCGATTTTAATCAAAAAGTTTTGCAAGATTCACAAAAAACTCTCGAAAAATTTCATGAAATTTTTGACGAAGAATTTATTGAAAAAATTCCCCAAAATCAATCGAATAAACCTTCGCCAGAAATCTTAAGTTTTCTTGGCGATGATTTAAACTTCTCGAAAGTTTTAGCCTTTCTGCATTTACAACTAAAATCACTCAAAACCAACAATGATTCACAAAAATTACTTGAATTCATTGGAAATTTAAAATTCTTAGGAATTTTTGACAAAAAATTTATAAAAAATAATTTAACAAAATCAGATTTTAATGTTGAAAATTTTGATCAACAAAATAAATCATCAAAAAATCTTGCAAATATTGATGCAAATTTTATCGAAAATCAAATTGCTTTGCGTCAAAAATATAAGGCTGAAAAAAATTTTGAAAAAGCCGATGAAATTCGTCTACAACTTAGAGAATCAGGCATTTTAATTGAAGATAAACCCAACGGCATTACCACTTTTAGCGTTAAATAATGTTTGATTTTATTGGGCAAATTAAATTTAAATAATTATCAAATAATATTCTGTTGATTATTATAAAATTTACGATTATTTTTTGTAAAATATCAGTTAAAAAAATTTTAATATAAAACTAAATTTAATTTAAATATGTATCCTCCTCCTTATCCTATCGCGAATCAACCGAGATATCCGCTTACGATTCCGACTAATGTAGGATATTCGACTAATGTAGGATATAATACCCATTCCCCTTTTCTACTGGGTCATAATAACTTGCCAGATCAAGGGGAGGGAGGGGTTTTTTCTGATTATGGTCAAGCTGTAACTCATCCTGCCAGCGCTCCTTTTGACTATCCTCGTTCTGTTAATTCTGGTGGCCTTCTTCCTTCCGCATATAATAATTTAATTCCCACTGTTACTTATCATCATCATCCCCAATCAACCTACCCAGTGAGTAATCCTTCATCTTTTCAGCCACAATATCCTACTTATGTGAGGGCTCCCGCTCAAGGTTACGCTCCCGCTCCCGTTCCCGCTCAAGTTTACGCTCCCGTTCCCGCTCCCGTTAACTTTGAAGCTAACGCTCCCACTCAAGGTTTCGCTCAAGGTTTCGCTCAAGTTCCCGCTCCCGTTCAAGTTTACGCTCCCGATCGCGCTCACTCTGATAGTTCTAAAATAATGCATGAAATTGCAGCTCTTCGATCCCAACAATCTACTCAAAACGGTTATAGTGCTAATTATTCTGCTCCATTGGAATTGAATAGTAATAATATAGTACAAAATCCAACGCATACGCAACAAACTCCGCAAGGAGATTGGTGGACAGCATTAACAGAATTAAGTTCACAATTTTTACAATTTAAAAATGATATTACGACACAAGTTATAAGTTTTACTTCTAAATTTGATGAAAAAATTAAAGATTTAAAAAGAGAAAATAATGATTTGAAATTAGAGATGGCTGACTTGAGACAAGAGATACAAAATTTAAAACAAAAAAATACTACTTTAAAACAAGATGTAGATAACTTGAAACAAGAAAATGCTGACTTGAAAAATCAACTTAAAGCTCTTCAAGATTCTGTGGATAAAATAAGACATAGTTTTAAAGGTTGGCTTGAGGATAAATCAACCCCTCAATATCAAGCTGAATCTTTGCATGAGAAAACTATGTCGGAAACTTCAGAACTACCACTACTAATACCAATACTACAACCACAACAACAGCAAGAACAACCACAACCACAACCACAACCACAACTACCACTACCACAACCACAACAGCAAGGAACGACTAGTGCTTCGCAGCAAATCGGTTCATTTGATAATTGTGGAGGCCGACCTTCTGTTATACGTGAACCAGAAGAAGTACCACCACCACAAATACCCGTAAGTTGGGAGACTCCTAACCCAGCCCAAGGTAAACCTGTAATCCCATATGTCGACTACGCCTCAAGCAACGCAGAACAGCGCGCCAATACTAGGATGACATATGAAATATCAGAAGCAGAGCCTCGTATTAAAAAATCAGAAAAATATAAGGATATATCAACAAATTTTGAAGAGAAATTTAAAGATATTTCTGGAGATTGGTCATTATCTAAGAGTCTGTTTCCGGATACCCACAAAGAATCAGTATTACATAAAGCTCTTTTAGTTCAAGCAAAACTTCTTAATTTGGCATTAACAAATAAAGAAACTGCGCAATCGATTGTTAGTAAAATAGGTGAAGAAGGTGTATCTTTTAATGAAAATGAGCAAAAAATACTGACGGCAATTTCAGAAATTTTTGCATCAAAAAATTTAAATTCAGATTCAAAATTAAAAGATCAATTAAAAGATCAATTAATGGAGGGTTTGCATTTTTTTAAAGATGACCAGTTCAAAATTGCAACAACGATTCCTTCTGAAAGTCAGATCATGATTTTAGTGAATAATAAACAAAGTATTGAAGAAATATTAAGAATTTGTGGTCAAATACCGCGAGATCCTAGTAAAAAAATAGATGCTAATAATTTGCATTCTCTTATCAGAGCCACTTTTATTTGGAAAGCGCATGAGGAATTTGAAAAACAAAATTCTTCAATATTAGGTGGCGGTTCCGACGCTACCGTTGCCGCTAACGCTCCCGCTCACAGCCCGGATAGTGGTGCTGGGGTTTGTGAAGGTGGCCTTGGCGCTCCCGCTGGCGCTCCCGCTCCCGTTGCCGTTGTCGCTGGTGGCGCTACCGCTAGCGCTCCTAGTGCCACTCCCGCTAACACTTCTGATGGCTTTGCTAATGCTGTCGATAAAACTAAGGCAGAAGGTCGTAATCTTATTGGTAGTGCTTAATTTTAACATAGATTATAATCAATAAAGCGCTGGCATTTTTGCTAGCGCTTCGTTTCAATTTTATATAAATACAATTAATTGATTATTAAAAAATTTAGCTTTAATTTAAAAATAATTTATAATTTAAAAATTTTTTTAAACTAATAATCATGATTTATTGGAAATCTATTCAATCAAATTTTTATCCAAATTTTCCACAACTCCAATTCCCATATCCGCCAATTTGCAGTTCAAATCTATATAATCAGTTTATCTTTTATCAACAACCCTTTTATCCCCAGCCAACTCAGTCGCAATCTGTATTTATAAGTGGAAATAATTTTAAGTCTGAAAATATTCAAGATGATATATTTTTTAGTGAAAGCGGGAAGAGATTTTTTGAAAATGATGATATATTTAATATAAATCCAAGTAAAAAAAGTGTTTTTCATGGTGCCGATGCATCTTATTTTCCATCAGGCGAAAAATCAGAATATTCAAATGGAAATGGATTAAATCCTCGCCAAAAAATAACAAAAGAAAACGGAAATGACGGCGTATTTTTACCAACAACAATCCAGTTTCAAGAACCTCGGGAATCGACTTTTTCTCAATTAAATCAAGGCAACTCTAACTCTAGTTTAAGGGTTTTAACAAGTTCTTCTTTTGGCGTAGTTTCAAACCCGCGTCATGACCCAAGAACAATTAGTGAATTATATAAAGATTCTGAACACCAATATAATTCGAAAACAATTAGTGAATTATTTGAAGAGTTTAAAGAGCAAGAGCGGTTAAGTAAAAAACCCGATGAAATAAGTTCTCCAGTTGGCGGGATAGGGCCTGAAAAAATTGCGAAAGACCAATTATCACTTGCCGATAAGTCTAAGGAATTTCTCGAAAATACTATAGAATTAGTTAATGCTGGAGCTTTAGAGTTGAGGAGGGGTGGCGAAGGGAATGTAAATCTTCAAAATGCTTTTGATAAAATTATAGAAAAAGCTCGAGAAAAGAACATTAATAAGGAAGATCTTGCTATTATTGCTGTTGCCTCCGTCGCTTCTATTGCTTCCGTTGTATCGGAAGATTATATTAAAAGTGTTTTTAAAGATCGCAAAGAATTTAACGAGGTTGAAATTAATAAAGCAGTAGCTGTTTATTTTCAAGGCGTGTCCAAAGAAGACAAATTAAGAGTAAAAAGTAGTTATTTTTCAGAATATTCTGAAGCTGATAAATTAGAAGTAGAAAAAAAACTAGAATTAGCAAAATTTTGCGCTGGAATATCTATGGGAGAAAATATTGATTCAAAAAATATTTCTAATGAAAATATGAAATATATAAGAGAAAAAATTTTTTCAATTAAAGAAAAGCCAGAAAGCATCGTTCACCCTATAAGCGCAGATCGGGGTGAAAAATTCAGGTCAGTTTAAATTTTTAATACCTAAAATTTTTTATTTTCTAAATTTTTAAGCATGTCGGCGGTGATTTTTGCTAAATCATATTCAGCTTTCCAGCCCCACTGTTTCTTAGCTTCGCTATCATCGATTGATTTTGGCCAAGAGTCAGCTATTTGTTGACGAAAATCAGGTTCATAGGAAATTTTAAATTCGGGAAGGTGTTTTTTAATTTCATCGGCAAGTTCTTGGCACGAAAAACTCACGCCGGCGAAGTTAAAATTTGAATGATTTTTTAATTTAGAAAATTCAGTTTCGGCCAGTTGAATCGTGCCTCGAATGGCATCGCTCATATACATCATTGGCAAAGTTGTTTCGGGTTTTAAAAAACATTTATAACTATTATTTTTCAAAGCTTCGTAAAAAATCTCAACGGCGTAATCTGTTGTTCCGCCCCCCGGTGGCGTTTTGTAACTAATCAATCCGGGATAGCGAAGCCCGCGAATATCGATATTATATTTCTGCACATAATAATCGCAAAGCAATTCACCGCTCGCTTTGGAAAGACCATACATGGTTTTTGGTAAAATAACGGTTTGTTGCGGAGTGTTGTCGCGCGGGGTTTCGGGGCCGAAAACTGCGATTGAACTTGGGCAAATAATTTGTTTAATATTCAATTCGCGAGCGACTTCCAAAACATTGTAAAGACCAATGATATTAACATCGAAACATAATTGCGGATTTTTTTCGCCCGTCGCCGATAAAATCGCCGCCAAATGGTAAATTGTGGTGATTTCATGTTTTTTTATAACGGTCGCCAAGGCTTGTTTATCTAGGATGTTGAGCGTTTCGTAAGGCTGAAATTCATCTTTAATATTTGAAGAATGTAAGTCGGAAGTGATAACATTTTTTTCGCCGTAAATTTTTTTTAAGGCAATCGAGAGTTCGGAACCAATTTGACCAAGGGCTCCCGTGACTAATATTTTCATAATTTATTCAATAAAAAAAGTTAAGCATTTTAAATATTCATTTTCTTTTAAAGCGGGATGGATTGGGTGGTCAAAGCCGGCGCCGTAGGTGCGAATCAATTTACCATTTTTGTGCGATTTATGCAAAGCATGTTGCACCGCTAAAACCAAATCTTGAGTTGAAACATGATGTGAGCAAGAAGTGATAATTAAATAGCCATTTTTTTTGAGCAAAGGGCAGGCGAGTTTGACGAGTTTTTCGTAACCGCGAAGACCAGAAAAGAGATCTTTTTTGTTTTTAACAAAAGCCGGCGGATCAAGCAGGACAATATCAAAACTCTTTTTTTGAAATTCGGCATCTTCGAGTAAATCGAAGATTTTTTTATTGTAAAAACTAGTTTGGCAAGCGGGGTTAAATTTTTCGACAATTTTTTGGCAATTTTCGCGAGTTAAATCTAGCGCTTCTTTAGAACTATCGGCGAAAATAACGCTTCGAGCTTGAGCTTTTACAGCGTTGATTCCGAAGCCTCCGACATAACAAAATCCATCGAAAACATCGCAATCTTTAACTAAAGATGCGACGAAATTTCTGTTAACGGCCTGATCAAAAAACCAACCAGTTTTTTGTCCGTTTTTTAAATCGATTGTAAATTCTAAATCATTTTCGATAACGGTGATTTTTTCAGGAATTTCAACGCCGTCGACGCTTTCAAAATCTTCACTCGATTCAAGTTTTTCAAGAGCGCGAAGTTCGGAATTATTTTTGAAAATAATGTGACAATTTTTGAAAATTTCTTTCAAAGCCAGAATTAAAAATGGCTTTAAATTTTCCATGCCAGCGGTGGAAATTTGACAAACAAAAATATTGTCGAAGCGGTCAATTATAAGGCCGGGAAGGCGATCTCCTTCAGAATTTATAAGACGATAAAATGGTTTATCGAAAAATTTTTCACGCAAAATTTTGGCTTGATTAATTTTTTTAACAAAAAAACTTTCATCAATTTTTTCAACGGAATTATAACTTAAAATACGGCACGAAATCAAGCTGTGTGGGTTGAAATAAGCCAATGCAAAATTCGGTTGTTTAAAAATTTCGACTTCAATTAACGAGCCTTTTTCAAGATTTTTTAACGAAGAAAAATTTTCAATTTCATTAGAAAATATCCACGGATTGCCCTCAATCAAGCGTTTTTCAT
>CAIOKL010000192.1 GCA_903858915.1 uncultured Alphaproteobacteria bacterium
AATGGAGTTTTTAAAGAAGAAATAATTCCACTTTTTAATAATGATGAAAAAAATTCTAAAATTATTGAAGAGGATGAAGGTGTGCGTAAAGGGCAAAAAATTGAAGATTTACAAAAATTAAAGCCATATTTTGAAAAAGTTGCCGGTTCGGTAACGGTCGGCAACTCCTCGCAAATCACTGATGGCGCTTGTTTTGCTTTAATTACTTCCGAAAGTAATGCGAAAAAATTACAAGCCGAAAATGGTTGCGAAATTTTGGGTTATTTGCGTGATTTTGAATATGCGGGTCTTGATCCTTCGCGCATGGGGCTCGGACCAGTTTTTGCTTCGAAAAAATTATTCGACAGAACGGGTTTAAAATTATCCGATTTCGATTTAATTGAAATTAACGAAGCCTTCGCATCGCAAGTAATTGGCTGTGTTAAAGCCTTTGCATCGCCTGAATTTTGTCACAAATATTTTGGTTTGAATGAAGCGTTGGGCGAAATTAATTATGATATTTTGAATGTGAATGGTGGAGCCATCGCTCTTGGGCACCCAGTCGGCATGTCGGGCGCGAGAATTTTAATTCATGCTTTGCGTGAATTAAAAAGACGCGGAAAAAATCGTGCATTAGTGTCGATTTGTATCGGAGGCGGGCAGGGCGGTGCTTGCGTCGTTGAAGTTAATTAAAAAATATTTTATTGACCAATAACTGCTTTCAACAAAAAATATCAACATCGCATAATTTAAAAATAATTTAAATAAAAATATCAACAATAATAATATTATAAATTTATGAATATCGATAAAATTTCTATTGGCAAAGATGCCCCGAATCAAGTAAATGTTATCATCGAAGTGCCGATGAACGCTGACCCCGTAAAATATGAAATGGATAAAGAAAGTGGGGCAATTTTTGTTGATCGCTTTATCGCCACGCCAATGTATTACCCGTGTAATTATGGTTTTATTCCGCACACTTTGTCCGAAGATGGCGATCCTGCCGATGTTTTGGTAATTTCTGATTTTGCTATTGTGCCAGGAGCGGTTATCGCCGTTAAGCCCGTAGGTGTTTTGATTATGGAAGATGAGAAAGGCATGGATGAAAAAATCCTCGCCGTTCCCGCTATAAAACTTAATTCCTTATATGAAAAAATCGATGATATTTCTGAACTTCCTGAAGGTTTGGTCAATAAAATCAAACATTTTTTTGAGCATTACAAAGATTTAGAAAAAGGCAAATGGGTTAAAGTTAAAGGTTTTGAAGGTGCCGAGAAAGCTAAAAAACTCATTGAAGAAGCGATGGTTAGGGCTAAAAAGTAAAATATAAGATTTTGTTATAGAACTTTATGGCTGTAAGTTTAAAATATGTTTCCATCATCCCATTTTTTTAATCATGCCCAAGAAATATAAAGACGATCTTGATTTTATTTTAGCTTTTAAAATCAAGATCTAAATTTAGATTTTATTGTCGTGGTCTTCCAATATTTATTTCTAAAACATTAGCTCTTGCATGCGCAACTTCTTGCGAAGGTTGTGTCATTTTTGTCAATAAATCTTTTGCCCCATCTAAGTCTAAAGGTCTCACAATTTTCACATCTTTTTTTTCATCGATTGCTAATTCATAAAAATGCGCCACTCGATTTATAGTTGAACAACCGAGGCAGTTGCCGGTAGATGCGCCTTCGGGAAATCTAACAAAATATTTTGCTCCATCTTCCAATATTCTTTCGCCAATTGTAATTCCTTTAAGAGTTGAATCTTTTAATTGTTGAGCGATTATTTCTGCGCTCTCATCCTTGCCTCTTAAGGCTTTCCAGTCTTCAACTTTTGGTCCATCGATAAAATCAGGAATGTCAAAAATTCCTGATTTAGATGATTGAAATGGAATTGAGCGGGCAATGTCTTGGCGACATTTGTCGTTATAATCAGCGATATTAACCATGCCAAAATCAATCAATCTTTGAAGCTTTATTATTGATGAAATGCTGTTTTCATCACCTTGCATAATTGCCGTATTTAAACTTTTTACTTCATTGTAAGTTAATGGCTCGGCGCTTTTAAAAATATTACCAAACTCTCTTTCAAACTCCGCTTCTTTTCTAGTGCCAAAGGTTTCCAAGCTTGTTTTCAAAGATTCAAATTTTCTATTTTCTTCGGAGTCAGCATTTGGAAAAATAGCCATTTTATTAAATTGATTATTGAAAGTTATAATTGTTTTATTTCCGTTGGTTTGCGCGGTGCAAATTGGCGGATTTTGATTTTCAGTAAAAATTCTAACTAACTCATCTTTTATATTTTGCGGTTGATTTTCTAGTTCCAAAACAAAATTATTATTTTCAATTTTCCATTTCAAAGGCTCAATTGGATGCGGTTGAAAAAAATGTAATTTATCGAGATGATTATTGATTGGATCGAGAATTTGCGAAAGATTTTGATGCGTTTCTTTTAGATCGAAAGGTGTCTTTTTTAAATGAAATAAGGCTCCAGCTCCTACAGCCAAAGTGGTTAAAGCGCTAACAAAGTAAAAATCGGAATTATCATTATCGGCTTCTGGATTAATTGGTTTTTGCTGTAAAGCTAACTTTTTTTCATCCAATAAAATTTGAGGCGGAGAATCGTTTGCGGATGGAGCTTTTTTGAACTTAGCATCTTCTTGAGCTTTGGTTAAAATTCCAACAATTCTTTTGTGTTTTCTAGTGTTATCGGTAAAATCTTTATTTTTATTTTGGGCTCCATTTAAAAGCTTGATAACTTCACTATTGGTTCTTGCCGAACTTATAGTTAAAGCAGTTTGTCCATATTCATCGCGCAATTCAATGTCAGCCCCAGATTTAATTAATAGATTAACAATTTGAACATTACCTTGTCCGGAAGCCAGCATTAATGCCGTCATTCCATCATTATTTTTTGTATCAAGATTCGCGCCAGCTTTAATTAAAAGTTTAGTAACCCTAATATTTTCTTGCGAAGAGGAGTGCATTAATGCCGTATATCCATATCTATCTTGTAAATTAATGTCGGCACCACCTCCAATTAGATGTTTAGCAATATCAATATTACCCCGCCCGCAAGCCAGTATTAATGCCGTCATTCCATCATTATTTTTTTTATCAAGACTCGCCCCAGCTTTAATTAAAATTTCAACAGATTTAATATCGTTATTTGCAGAAGAAATTATTAATGGCGTCCCGCCATTTTCGCCCCGCGCATCAATTTTTTTGCCACTTTTTGTCAAAAAATCAATAGTTTTATCGTCTTTAGAAGAGAACGCGATTAAATCTAAAATATCTTTAGCAAGTGCGCCTTTTTTTATTTTTGGAATTTTTTTTGCTTCCGCCGATTCCGCAAATGATAATATAAATAAAGCGCCCATTAAAGCCGTATTTGATAATAAATAATTTGTTGAAAATGTTGATGAACTTATTTGTTCCGATGATGTTTTTTGAGGTCTAATTCTTGGAGCAAAAGAACCTTTCGCGCTGAACTCGCCCTCGCTTCTTCTTGAAGCTTCAATTGAATCGAGTTGTAAACTTTTTTTAGGCATTTTTTAAAATATTTATTTAAATTATAATTCCTTATATTAATTGTTAAGGCTTTATAAATAAAAATAAATAAAAATTATTAAAAAGTTATTTGTAAAAAATAAATTTATGAACGAAATATTTTTTTAAAAATAATTTCATATAATAAAATTAAGATTAATGAAATTGCAAACATCGGC
>CAIOKL010000193.1 GCA_903858915.1 uncultured Alphaproteobacteria bacterium
AAAATTAATGTCAAATTCAGTTGCTGACAATCCATTATTAAGAAGTTTTCGCAACTTTTCATCCATGACACTAGTTGTCATTTTTATTCTTGGCATTTGCTATTACATTTCTGGAGTTTTGTTGCTATTTAGCACCTCCAAAACTCTCGGCACAATCAACGCCTTCTTTTCCAAAAACTATGTCGATCAACTCATCGCCATCCACAAAAACATGGTCTATTATTGGAAATTTTACTTTGAAAAACGCAACACCCTTACTTTAAAAAGTGGCAATGGTTTTATATTAAAATTATGGCTATCAACTATAATTCCATATTTATTTTTCATGGCGATTGCGTGGATTTTTCGCGCTCCAATCCTCGATTGGCGCCCGTTTAAAAAACCCGAATCAATCCACGGCGATGCCCATTGGGCAAGCGATGCCGAAATTAAAAAAATGGGATTACGCGCCAAAACCGGAGTTCTCCTCGGCAAATTTCGCAATGAACTCTTAATCGCCGAAGGTTATCAACACATTCTCTTATTTGCTCCTACGGGGTCTGGAAAAGGTGTGGGCTTCGTAATTCCCAACTTATTATTTTGGACCGATTCAGTTATTGTTCACGACATTAAACTTGAAAACTATGAATTAACTTCAGGTTGGCGTCGCAAAAATTTAAAACAAAAAGTTTTTTTGTGGAATCCCGCTGACCCAGACGGCATCAGCCATTGCTACAACCCCATGGATTGGATTAGTACCAAACCCGGACAAATGGTTGATGATGTGCAGAAAATTTGCAACTTTTTATTACCCGAACAAGAATTTTGGCAAAATGAAGCGCGCTCACTTTTAGCGGGCGTTATGTTATTTTTAGTTGCCGCGGAAGACCGCCCCTGCACTCTTGGTGAAGTTGTGCGAACTTTAAGAAATGACGATGTGGTTTATAATTTAGCGGTAGTTCTCGACACTATGGGCAAAAAAATTCACCCCGTTTCCTACATGAATATCGCCTCTTATCTACAAAAACCCGATAAAGAGCGCGGTTCGGTTACCTCTACAGCCAACTCCTCTCTCGAGCTTTGGGCAAACCCGTTAATCGACACCACTACAGCCACTTCGGATTTTAATTTACACGAATTCAAACTCACTCCGCATACCGCCTATATTGGTTTGACGCCAGATAATATTTCGCGTTTAAAGCCTTTAATGGGTATGTTTTATCAACAAGCGGCGTCGTTTTTTACCGCCAAAATGCCTCGTCCCCATGAAAAATTTGGCGTCTTGATGATGATGGATGAGTTCCCAACTCTCGGCAAAATGGAGCAATTTTTAGCGGGCATCGCCTACTTCCGCGGTTATCGCGTTCGTTTATTTTTAATCATTCAAGATACCGAACAGCTCAAAGGAATTTACGAAGAAAGTGGCATGAACTCGTTTTTATCAAACTCAACTTATCGCATAACTTTCGCGGCCAACAATATGGAAACCGCCAATTTGATTTCGCAATTAGTCGGCAATAAAACTGCCACGCAAATTTCTTACAACAAGCCGAAATATCTCGATTTAAACCCAGGTGCGCGTTCGCTCCATGTGTCCGATGTTCAACGCGCTCTTATATTGCCACAAGAAGTCATTCAACTTCCGCGCGACGAACAAATTCTTTTGATCGAATCGCAACCACCCGTCAAATGTAAAAAAATTACTTATTATGACGATAAATTTTTTACGGTGCGTCTTTTGCCAAACATTAAAATACCGCATCAAGAACCCTACATGCCTGATTACGCTTCGCTAAAAGCTCAAAAACAAGCTGATTCAGCGGAAGCAACCGATAAAAAAGAATAATTAAAGTGAAAACATTTTTGACAAATTCCAATTCAAAAAATTTAATTAGGGCTGGCGTTATTGGATTTCCAATCTCTCATTCGCTGTCACCAACAATTCATAATTTTTATTTAAAAAAATTTAATATTAACGGATCTTACGAAGCTTTCGCAATTCCTAACGAAAATTTTGAAGATTCAATAAAAAATCTCATAAATCAACAAAATCTATGTGGATTCAATATCACCATTCCTCACAAAGAAAAAATTTATAATTTGTGCCATCATCTCAGTAAAACCGCGCAAATTACTAGAGCCGTGAACACCGTCATTATCATGCAAAACGGCAAATTATTTGGACATAATTCCGACGCCGAAGGTTTTATAAAAAACTTTTTTAATCATTGCCCAAATTATCAATTACAAAATAAAAAATGCTTGGTAATCGGTGCCGGCGGAGCCTCTAGAGCTATAATTTACAGCCTTATTTCTCGAAAAGTTGCCAAAATTTTTATTACTAATCGTGACCAAGAAAAAGCTTTAAAATTAATTGATGATTTTAAAATTTTTTCTCAAGAAAACTCGGCTGAGTTAGAATTCGTTGAACTAAAAAGAAAATTTGATTTTTTAAGCGAGATTGATTTAATAATCAACACCACTTCACTGGGCATGGTAAATCAACCAAAACTTGATATTGATATTTCTAATGCCAAAAAAAATAGCGTGGTTTATGACATAGTTTATAAACCATTGATTACCGACCTTTTAAAGCAAGCTCAAGCACTTGATTTAAAAATAATTACCGGAATTGGCATGTTGATTGAGCAAGCATTAGTTGGTTTTGAAGCATGGTTTAAAACCAAGGCGGAGTTTGACTCAGACCTTGAAAAAATTTTATTACAAAATTGTTAATTTATGAAATTCTTAAAAAATATTTTAAAGTCAATTAAAGGAATTATTGTTTCTTCAATTTTAATTTTGGTGATTGTTTTTATGATAAATAATCGCGAAATTATTGAAGTAAATTTTGATCCATTACCTTTTGAAAAAATTCAAACTCGCATATTTTTTCTAATCCTCATTTCATACTTATTAGGATTAATTACCGCGATAATAATTTACTCCAGCAACATGCTAAAATCAGCGATTCGCAACATAAAACAGAATCATCAAATCAAAAAACTTAAAAAACAAATTGATGAAAAATAAATTTTTTAATTATCATATTTTTATAATATTTTTTATGTTTTTTTCTTCTGAAAATTTTGCTAAAAATCCCTCAAATCTTGAAAACATAATTCTTGCCGGCGGTTGTTTTTGGGGCGTCGAGGAGCTATTTCAAAATCTCGATGGCGTCGTTGAAACTGAAGTTGGATATTCGGGAGGTTTTAGCGAAAATCCAACTTATGAAACAGTTTCTACGGGCTTAACTGGTCATGCCGAATCGGTTAAAATTACTTTTAATAATTCCAAAACTTCTCTCGAAAAAATATTAAAATTTTTCTTTGCGATTCACGATCCGACTCAACTAAATCGCCAACAAAATGATGTCGGAACCCAATATCGTTCAGCAATTTTTTATTTTAATGAAAAGCAAAAACACCAAGCTGAAAATATTATAAAACAAGCTGAGGAATTAAAAATTTATAAATCGAAGATTCAAACCGAAATATTGCCCGCTTCGAAATTTTATAAAGCCGAAAAATATCATCAAAATTATCTCAAAAACAATCCTGACGGCTACACCTGTCACTATTTAAGAAATGAGTGGAAATTTTAGTTTTCTTGACTTTTGTCAATGCAATATTAAAAAATTGATTTAATGTTGTTAAAGTTGTTGATTTAAATTTCGAGGTTTTTATTATAAGAAAGTCTCATCTCATATAGGCTTAAAGTTTCATTTTAAATCAATAATAATTTTAATTTAATTAACGAATAAGTATGGCAAGTAATTTAACTATCATGGGCAACAAAGAAATATTGCTAGTTGCTGAAAATATTGCGCATGAAAAAGG
>CAIOKL010000194.1 GCA_903858915.1 uncultured Alphaproteobacteria bacterium
GGGTTAGGGTGAGGGGTTTTAAAAAAAATTTAAAAAACAAAATCAAGAAATCGTCTTTTTTGGAATTTTTTTTGCGAATAAACGCTTCATCTTTTTCTTCGAAAAAGATTCACGCCAGGGATTGCGTCGCTTGGCGTCGTCGCTTTTCTCAATTGAAAATTTCATTTTGATTTCGAAGACGACTTGCCCCTGGGATTGCGTCGCTTTTGGCTCCTGATCCCGTTCTTCTCTAAAAATAGCCGTTTAGGCTATTTTTTTAACGCAAATAACCCTCAAGGGGGGAGCTATAGCCCGTAAGCTTGATGAGTATTTTGCAAATTATTTTCAATGGTTTTTTTGACATACCAAATACGGTCTTCGCTATTTTTAAGTTTATCAAGCAAAACCAAATTATGCCCTCGAGGCGATTGTCCAACAGCTTGTTGGAAAATTTGCTCATCAAGTCCAAGTCTCGGCAAAACTACACACATATTTTCAAGCTAAAATTATATTATTTTCAACAAGATATTTGCCAAATTTTTCTTGTCATTTGATTTCTGTTCACTATTCTAAAATATTATTTTTCAACGAAAAACATTAATTATAAATATAAAAAACTGATTATTATGACAAGAGGTGGATATCGAAAAAATGCCGGCAGGCCTAAGGGCAATGGCAAATATCAAGAATCAACGAAACCGGTTAGAATTCCGCTTAGTTTGGTCGGCAAAATCACCGATTATATTGAAAATAAAGGATTCGCTTTGCCACTTTATAGTTGCACCGTAAGAGCCGGCTTCCCCTCGCCCGCCGATGATTATATCGTCGAAAATATCGATCTAAACAAATATTTAATCAAACATCCCACCGCCACTTTTTTAGTCAAAGTCGCTGGCGATTCGATGATCGATGTCGGCATTAATCCCGACGATATTTTGGTGGTCGATCGCAGTTTGGAAGTGAAAAATGGCGATATAATAATCGTCGCCATCAACGGCGAGTTGACGGTAAAAAAATTATCCAAAACCAGCAAAGGAATTTTTTTAATGCCCGCCAACAAAAAATATCAGCCGATTCCGATTCACGATTTCAACGATAATGTGATTTGGGGAGTGGTCACCAATGTGATTCACAAATTATGAAAAATCAATCTTATCAAAATTTAAATCAACACACCAAATCAATTTTCGCCTTGGTTGATTGCAATAATTTTTACGCCTCTTGCGAACGCGTTTTTCGTCCAAATTTACAACAAAAACCCATCGTGGTTTTGTCAAATAATGATGGCTGTATCATTGCCCGCTCCAACGAAGCCAAGGCTTTGGGCATTGAGATGGGGGCACCGTTTTACAAATTTCGCCAACTTATTGAAAAAAATAAAGTCGCGGTTTTTTCTTCTAATTATACTTTTTACGGCGACATGTCGAATCGCGTGATGAAATCATTGCAAATGATGGTTCCCGACCTCGAAATTTATTCAATCGACGAGGCGTTTTTGCGACTCGATAACATCGCTTTCGATGACATTATAAATTTATGTTACAAAATTCGTTTCAATATTAATAAATGGCTCGGCATACCTACTTCCATAGGCATTGCCGGCACTAAAACTTTGGCAAAAATTGCCAATCAAATCGCCAAAAAAAATCTTTATAATTTAGCGCCGAATCATCTTTGCGATTTACGCGACGAAAATTTGCAAATAAAAGTTTTAGCGCAAACCGCGGTGCAAGAAGTATGGGGAATTGGCAAGGGCATCGCCACTAAATTAAAGGCGATTGGCATTGAAAATGCTTTGCAATTGCGTCAAGCCGATTCGAAGCAAATTCGCAAAATCCTTGGCGTAGTTGGCGAGAGGATTGTTTACGAACTTAACGGCGTTTCATGTTTGCGCCTCGAAGAAATTACTCCGCGCAAAAATATTTTATCGTCAAAATCTTTTGGCAAAAATGTCACCGCCAAATCTGATTTACAAGAAGCCGTCGCCAATTACGCAGTGAGGGCTTGCGAGAAAATGCGTAAACAAAAAACTTTGGCTCAAGCGATTTATGTTTACATTCGCACCAATCCATTTTCGAGCAAACCTCAATATTGCGAAGGAAGCACTATTAGCTTCGCTTCGCCGACCGATAATGTTGCCGAAATTTTAAAATCGGCGTTAAAAATTTTAGAGCAAATTTATCAAAAAAATTATGAGTATAAAAAGGCCGGAATTATGCTTTTAGACTTAGTGAAAAAAGGCGAGAACGCCCAAGATGATTTATTTTCGTTGCCTCAAAATATCAATAAATTTGATAATAAAAAAACCGAAATTATTCAAAAAACTTTAGAAAAAATTAATCAAAATTTTAGCAAAAACACCATATTTTACGCCATCCAAGGAACCAAAAGAAGCTGGCAAATGCTGTGCAACAAGCGTTCGCAACATTACACGACGGATATCAAAGAATTAGTAAAAGTTTATTAAGAAAATGAAATTAAAATGAAATTATTTGCTGATAAATCTCTAAAGTTTTTCGTTTTAAATCCATCAAATTTCCATCATTATAAATAATAAAATCGGCGTTTTGGATTCTTTCGGCGTCGCTAATTTGTTTATTTTTTAACATTAAAAATTTATTTTTTAATTCATTTATTAAATCAGGATTGGCATTTTTTAAATCAGGGATGACTCGTTGAATATAGCGGTCTTGGCGTATTTTTTCATCGGCGATAATGGCAATAATTTTATCAGTTTTATATTGATTAGATTCAAGCAAAAGTGGAATATTTATCACCACAAAATTAGCTTTTTTTTGTAAATTTTTTTCTAAAAAATTTTGATAAATTTCTCGAACTTTAGGATGAATAATTTTTTCTAAAATATGAATTTGCGTTGGATTTTTTGAAATTAATGAACTCAAAATTTTACGCTCAATAATTTTTTTATTAAAACTTTCGGGGAAATTTTTAGCGATTAATTCAATAATTTCTTGGTCTTGCAAATAGAGATTATGAACTACAGCGTCAGCATCGAAAACCTCAATTCCTAAATCAAAAAAAATATTGGCAACAGCATTTTTTCCAGAGGCAATTCCTCCGCTTAAGCCAATAATTTTCATGTTATTTTTATTGCAATTCATGCGGAATTTTGATGTTACAAAAATTAAGTTTTTCGCGTAAATTATTTTTCATTTTCTCAAGATTATGTGACGAATTCGCTTCGCATCGCGCCACTAAAACCGGTTGAGTATTCGAAGCACGAATCAGCCACCAACCTTCAGTGCTGTTGGCTCTAATGCCATCAATATCAACAAATTTTTCGTTATTTTTATGTAATAAATTTTTTAAATCTTCAACGATTGCAAACTTTTTTTCTTCGAAAGTTTCAATTCTAATTTCGGCAGTAGAAAAAGTTTCTGGCAATTCCGCGCGCATTTGTTCCAAGCTTTTAGATGAGTTCGCTAAAATATTTATTAAGCGAATCGAAGCATAAAGCGCATCGTCAAAACCATAATATTTATCAGCGAAGAAAATGTGTCCCGACATTTCTCCCGCAAGGCTCGCGCCTAATTCTTTCATTTTAGCTTTGATGAGTGAATGACCAGTTTTCCACATCACAGCTTCGCCTCCCGCTTTGGTAATTTCGGCGAATAAAGAGCCACTAGCTTTGACATCGGCGATAATTGTGGCGCCACGATTTTTTGCTAAAATTTCTCTGGCAAAGAAAATTAATAATTGATCGCCCCAAATAATTTCGCCCGCGCCGTCAACTACGCCAATTCTATCGCCATCGCCATCGAAAGCGATACCAAAATCACATTTTTTCTCCTTCACCACCGCAATTAAATCTTGTAAATTTTTGGCTTCGGTTGGATCTGGATGATGATTCGGAAAATTGCCATCAATTTCGTTAAAAAGCAAAAAATGTTCGCCATAAATTCTTTGCGAAAGTGCGGTCATAATTTCTCCCGCCGAGCCATTGCCGGCATCCCAAACGATTTTTAATTTTTTCTGCCCTTCAAAATCTTCAACCTCATTAAGTAAACCACTATCGCTTTGCGACAATTCGCAATCGTTAAGTAAACGACTTAAATATTTTTCACGAATATCGAATGTTGAAACAGAACCTTCGGCATTTACAAAATCTTGATTTTCAAGAATTTTTGCTAAACCCAAAATATCAGCACCATGAAAATTTTGATTTTTTATCATCATTTTAAAACCGTTATGGTCCTTAGGATTGTGCGATCCCGTGACCATAATTCCCGCATCAAGATTTAATTCGTAAACTGAAAAATAAAGCATCGGCGTCGGTCCCAAACCAATATCAACAACTTCAATGCCACTGTCATATAAACCTTGAATCAAGCGCTCTTTAAGAATTGGCGAACTATAACGACCGTCGCATCCCACCGCCATTTTATTTTTATTATTTTGGTGAAGAATTTTTGCAAAACAACGCCCAACAAAATAAGCGTCATTATCAAAAAGCGTTTGATTATAAACACCTCTGATATCATAAGCCCGAAGGATTGAAGAGTGAAATTTGTGAGTCATAAATTAAGTAATTTTTCCATTAATTGGCGAAGATGGTGAAGCAAAATTTTTCTTTTCCATTCTTCCCGCTAAAAAAGCCAACCTACCCGCTTCAACCGCTAATTTCATGGCGCGCGCCATCAAAATTGGATTTTTAGCTTTAGCAATTGCCGTGTTCATTAAAACGCCATCGCAACCTAATTCCATGGCGATTGAGGCGTCTGAAGCCGTGCCGACTCCGGCATCGACTAAAACCGGCACTTTTGATTGCTCAATAATAAATTGAATATTTAAAGGATTTTGAATTCCAAGCCCAGAGCCGATCGGAGCCGCCAAGGGCATAATCGCGCAACAACCAATATCTTCAAGTTCTTTAGCGACAATCGGGTCATCGGAAGTGTAAACCATCACCTCAAAACCCTCTTTAATCAAGAGTTCAGAAGCTTTAATGGTTTGAATAACATTTGGATAAAGCGTTTTTTCATCAGCCAAAACTTCCAACTTAACCAAATTCCAACCTCCGGCTTGACGAGCTAACCGCAAGGTTCGCACCGCATCTTCGGCGCTAAAACAACCCGCAGTATTTGGGAGATAAGTATATTTTTGTGGGCTTAAAAAATCTTGCAACATCGCTTCGCCTTTTTTTTCGATATTGACGCGACGCAACGCGACCGTAACGATTTCGGCGCCAGAAGCTTCAATGGCGCGCGCCGTTTCTTGGAAATCTTGATATTTGCCCGTTCCGACCAATAATCGTGAATGAAATTTTTTACCAGCAATTTCAAAAAAATCATTTTCTAAATTCATAAATTTATGCTAAACTAAATTATGCTAAACCGAATTGCGCGGGAAAAATTGATATTATGACCCAAACCAACGGAGCCACGAGAATCATGCCGTCGAGGCGATCTAAAACTCCACCATGTCCGGGAATAATGTCGCCCGAATCTTTTACTCCGAAAATTCTTTTAAATTTTGATTCGAGTAAGTCACTTAATTGCTCGACGATTGAAATTAAAATGCTGATTGCTAAGAAAAATAATATCGAACCGGGAAAAATAATTGCCGAAATAACGCCAATTCCCATGCTCGCAACGACTCCGCCAATTAATCCTGACCAAGTTTTGTTGGGACTAATTGCGGGAGCGATTTTAGTTCCGCCCAAAGATTTTCCGGCAAAAAAAGCAAAAATATCCGTCGCCCAAATTATTGCAAACATCCAAAATAAGATTTCATTATCCAAAATTCTAATCGAAATTGCGCAATAAAGTGGAATCGAAATATAAAGAAAACCGATTAAGCGCCACTTCTTTTTATCGGGCATTTTTTGCGACATTTCCGACCATTCAAACGCCATTAAAACTGCGATAACGATTGCTAAAAAAATAAATAATTTTTGAGAATTAAAAATGGCAAATAAGGCAATTGGAATCATTATTAGGGAGCTAATAATTCTTTTGCGAGTATTGTCGGAAGGGTCAAGATAATGGACTTGCGCAACCAATTTGTTAAAAATTAATAAAGTAAAATTATAAACCAAAATTGGGAATTTTAATAATTTTAAAATCTTATCTTTTTCCATAGCGCCTCTCTCTTTTGTTAAAATTATTAATTGCTTTTAGTAATTCAAATTTATCGAATTCTGGCCAAAATTTCTCACTAAAATAAAATTCAGTGTAAGCAACTTGCCAAAGCAAAAAATTACTGATTCTTAAGTCTCCCGCAGTTCTGATTAAAAGATCTGGATCGGGAATTTCTGGATGATAAAGATGCTTTTTAAATAAATCTTCATCAATATTATCGATAATAATTTCTTGATTTTTAACCGCAACAGCAATTTTCTTTACGGCGTCAACAATTTCTTGACGAGCGCCATATGAAAACGCAACAATTAGTGTAAGTTTGGAATTATTTTTGGACATTTCTTCGACCTGCTGAATCTTGTCTCTGAGCTTCTCTTCAACATTATTTAAATTTCCCGAAACAACAATTTTTATTCCGCTATCAATTAATTCTTGCGATTCTTTTGAGAGATATTCGTAAAGCAAATTCATTAAATAATCGACTTCCTCTTTGGGGCGATTCCAGTTTTCCGAAGAAAAGGCGTAAATTGTTAAATATTTTACGCCAATTTCAATGCAATTATTAGCTATTTTCTGCACATTATCCGAGCCAATTTTATGTCCAACTTTAATTGGCAAAGACTTACTTTTGGCATAACGGGCATTGCCGTCCATTATAATTGCGACATGATTTGGAATTTTATCCAAAGAATTTAATGCTGGTTTTTTTGAAAAAAATTTGAACACCAAACTAAATTTTCATTAAATCTTTTTCTTTGCTTTCAACCATTTGATCAACTTTTGCAACAAATTCATCAGTGATTTTTTGAACGATATCGGTAAAGCCGTGAACTTGATCTTTCGAAGCGCCAAGCTCTTTTTCATTTTTCTTAAAATCATCGAGAGCGTCGCGACGAATATTTCGTAAGGCAATTTTTTTATCTTCGCCATATTTTTTAGCCAATTTAACTAAATCTTTACGGCGTTCTTCGCTAAGTTTTGGAATAGAAATTCTTAGTAAAGTGCCGTCAACCGCTGGGTTAAAACCCAAATTCGAATTAGAAATCGCCTTTTCAACCGCTTTAACATTTTCACGATCCCAAACTTGGATTGAAAGCGTTGTGGCCTCTGGCACGGAAACATTCGCCAATTGACCGATTGGCATAAGTTGTCCATAAACTTCAACTCTGATTGTATCGAGCAAATTTGGGCTGGCGCGACCAGTTGAAATACTATCGAGATCTCTTTTTAGAGAGCCAAGAGTGTCATCCATTTTTTTACGAGCTTTGTCGGCTAATTGATTTATCATAATTTAAAAATTTTAGTTAATTATTGTGAATTTTCCTTTACCTAAAATAACTTCTTGAAGAGCATTTTGTTCTTTTATCGAGAAAACTATAATTGGTAATTTATTATCTTTAGCAAGTGTTATCGCGGTTTGATCCATAACTTTCAAATCTTGTTTTATTACATCGATATATTTGAGTTTTTCGTAGCGCGTGGCATTTTTATCAAGCTTCGGATCGGCCGAATAAACGCCATCAACTTGCGTTCCTTTTAAAATGACATCACAATTCATTTCAACGGCGCGAAGAACCGCCGCGGTGTCGGTGGTGAAGAATGGATTACCCGTCCCCGCCGCAAAAATAACGATGCGATTTTTTTCAAGATGTCGCGCCGCGCGCCTTTTTAAATAAGGTTCGCAAACATTATTCATCGGAATTGCCGACAACATTCTCGTTTCAATATTATGTTTTTCAAGCGCGCTTTGCAAAGCTAAACCGTTGATGCAAGTGGCAAGCATGCCCATGTAATCCGCCGTAACTCGCTCCATACCTTCCGCGGCTTTAGAAACGCCACGAAAAATATTGCCACCGCCAACAACGACACTGATTTCGCAACCTAATTTATGCGCGGAAATAATTTGTTGACAAATTTTTTGAATCGCCCCGACATCGTGACCAAATTGCTGGTCGCCCATCATCGCTTCGCCCGAAACTTTAAAGAGTATTCTTTTGAATTTTAATTCTGAATTCATTTGGATTTTGAAACTATAGATTAAAGCTAAAACTAAATTAATTAAAATTAAGTTGATTAATTTTTAAAAATCAATTTCAAAGTGTAATTTATTTTTTTTAAAATGAACTATGTTTTTAAAGTTTTTTTTAAAAAATTAATTTTAAAAAAATATTGTACAAAAATTGTAATTAATTTTGAATAATTTTTGCAAATAATTCTGCCGGTAAAGATCCGCCGGTAATTTTTTCCATCGGCGAATTATCGTCATTTCCAATCCAAACTCCGACGATTTTTTCATCGTCAAAACCGACAAACCAAGCATCTCGGAAATCTTGACTAGTGCCGGTTTTGCCATGAATCTTAGAATTAACATTAGCAATTTTTCCAGTGCCGGTTTCAACAACTTCTCTCAAAGAAATTTTAATCGCCTCAAGCGCTTCTGGCGAGAAAAATTTTTCTGATTTTGAATTAGTTTTTTTATATAAAATTTCATCATTTTGATTACTAATTTCAGAAATTACATATGGCTTTACGGGCGCGCCGTCATTGGCAATTGTAGCGTAAGCGCTAGTAAGTTCAAACAAGGAAATTTGCGAAGTTCCCAAAGAAATCGTCAAATCTCGTTCATCAATTTTTGAAGAAATACCGCACAATCTCGCGGTTTTAGCAATTTTTTTAGCGCCCAACTCTTTGGAAAGTTGGACCGCCACCGAATTTGAAGAATTTGCAAAAGCTCTTTTTAAAGTAATTTCACCCAAAAATCGACTTTCATAATTATCGGGAAGCCAATTACTCACTCTAACTCTCTTATCCTCAAAAACATCGTCAATTTTATAACCATTTTCAAAAGCGCTTAAATAAAGAAAAGTTTTAAACGCCGAGCCAGCTTGTCGTTTTGCCGAAATTGCGCGATTAAATTGTGATTGTTGATAATTATTGCCACCTGATAGCCCCAAAACCGCTCCACTCTTATCCATAACCACCACTGCAATTTGTGCTTTTAATAATTTTTCGGCATTATTTTTGGTAAATTCATTCAAAATTTCTTCTAAATTATTTTGAAATTTTTCATTTAAAGTTGTGGAAACTTTAAGAATTTTATCTTGAAAATTTTCTTTATTTATGAATTCAAAAATTTGTTGATAGGCATAATCTGCAAAATAGAAACGCTGTCCAAAATCTTCGCGAAAAAAATCTTCATTATTTTCTTCATTTTCAAAATTTTTATCCAAATATCCGCATTCTTGCATTGCCTTAAGAACCGTTCTGGTGCGCCTTTTGGCGAGTTCGGGATTATTTTTTGGAGAAATTTTTGAAGGAGCCTTTAACAATCCCGCCAAAAGCGCCGATTCTTGAATATTTAATTGGGCAACATCTTTGTTAAAATATTGTTTGGAAGCGTTGCCGATGCCGTAATTATTTGATCCAAAATAAGCGCGATTTAAATAAAAAGTTAAAATTTGTTCTTTGGTAAAATTTCTTTCGAGTTGAAGTGCAAGTAAGGCTTCTTGCACTTTTCTTCGAAAAGTTTTTTCGGGTTTTAGAAATAATAATTTCGCCAATTGTTGCGTAATTGTGCTACCGCCCTGCACTATTTTTCCAGCTTGTTTATTCGCAAAATAAGCGCGAATTATTGCAAAAAAATCAATTCCGCCATGTGAAAAAAATTTACGATCTTCGGTTGCGACCACAGCATTTACAAGCATTGTTGGCAATTCATAATAACTCACTTCGCTTTGATAAATCTCGCTACGATTGATAATTAAATTTTGATTGTCATAGTTTAGGCGAATAATTTGTTTAGAATTTTGATTTTCTAAATCGTCAAGACTAGGCATTCCGATGCAATAATAAGTTGCTATCGCGCCAGTTGCAATAGTTAGCAAAATTGTTAAAAAAATAATAATTTTAACAATAATTTTAAAACTAATTTTCGTCATAAAAAATGAAAACCAAACAAAGTAACAAAAAATTTATTTATAAAAATGATCAAATATTAAATCATGAAGACGCCTTGATAAGCATCGATGAAAGAGGTTTTTTATTTGGCGATGGATTGTTTGAAACTTGTCGATTTTTAAATCAAAAAATTATAAATTTTGAAGCACATTTGGCAAGAATCAAAATCGGTTTATTAAGTTTAAAATTAAACGCCAATATTCAAAATATTGAATCAAAATGTTATAATCTAATAAATAAGAATAATTTACAAGATGGAATAATTCGTATTTCAATAAGTCGCGGAATCGGCTCAAAAGGCTATTTGCCAACCAATGAAACGCCAAACCTAATTATTATCCAAACCAAAGAATTGCCAATTTTGCCAAAAAATATCGATTTAATGGTTTGTGAAATAAATCCACCGCCCTTTAAATTCAAATCCGCCAACGGTTTACAATATATTTTAGCCAAAATCTCCGCCCAAGAAAATAATTTCTTCGATTCAATAATGCTTGATGAAAAAGGCTATATTTGCGAGACTTCGTCGGCGAATATCTTTTGGATTAAAGACCAAATAATTTACACTCCAAGCGATTCTTGTAATATGGTTAGAGGCACGATTCGACAAGCTTTGCTCGATATAAAATCTATAAAAATTAAACAAGGAAAATTTAAAATTTTTGAACTAGAAAATGCCGACGAAGTTTTTATAACTAACGCCAGTTCATTAATTTTACCAATTGATAAAATCGCATTTAGAAACAAAAAATTTACGCACGCCGTAAAATATAAAAAAATACTTGTTAAAAAAGTTACAAAGCTATTAAAAATAAGATTCGGTTTAATCTAACTAAATTTTTATAGATGTTTTTAACAAAAAAATACATTAAGAAGATTAATAAAAAAGCTTTTACGATAATTGAAATATCAGTAGTGATATTGATTGTTTCGGCAATGATTGTTGGCGTCATGACCAGCAAATCAATGCTCGCAAAATCTAGACTTGCCAATGCTCAATCTTTAACTCAACAATCATTTGTTAATGACATAAGCGATGATTTAATAGCATGGTACGAAACCTCGCTCGAAGGAAGTTTCAATGCTTCCGAAATAAAAACCGATGGTTCATATATAACGACTTGGAAAGATTCAAATAAAACCGTAGTTACCAAAAATAATGCCTCTGCCCCAGCATTAACCGCAAATCAACCAACGCTAGTTCAAAATGTTTTTTATAATTCAATTCCCGGATTAAGATTTTCAGGCTCTCAATATTTAAATTTTGATGGCACAAAATTCACCAAAAATTCTTACACGATTTTTATGGTTGAGCAAAGAACTTCAAATAAAAATGAAAATTATTTTATTGGCGGAACTTCAAACTCTGCAAATAGCAATTTAAGTTTGGGATATGGAACTGATACAACAATATCTTTCAATCATTACTCGAATGAATTTACTAGAAGCGTAGCAAGCTACAAATCTCCAACGCCAAGAATTCACACCTTTTTTTATAACAATACTATCGGCAAAAGACATTCAATCAATGGCGGATCAATCTCTACAAATACTCCGGCTCAAACCGCAAGTCTAAATTCATTTAGCGGAGCCATGATTGGTGGATATAATCCAAGTGGCACATTAAAAGCATATGTCGGCGACTTAGCAGAAATCATCATGTTTAAACGATCTTTAAAAACGGAAGAAATAAAAGCGATCGAGAGTTATCTCGGTAGCAAATATGGCATTCCAGTTTCCTAATAACCCTAAATTTAATAACTTTAACTTAAACTTTTTATGAAAAAAAATAAAGCATTTTCACTTGTAGAATTATCGGTAGTAATACTGATAATTGGTATTCTAATTGCGGGTGTAACGCAAAGCGGAAGATTGATTAGACAAATAAAACTCTCAACAGCTCGTTCAGTAACTTCATCTTCAGATGTGGCATCAATAAGAGATATAACTGCTTGGTTTGAAGCTTCAACTGAAGGAGTTTTTACAGATATAACTGACAACACTGATATTGAAGATAAGGCGGAAATAAAATATTGGCGCGATGTTAATCCGCAAAAATCAAAAGGTGATAAACCAGTTTTGGCAAATGCCACCGCGCTTGCAAAACCAAAATATGCTTCCAATGGAATAAATGGCATTCCATCAGTTTATTTTGACGGCGGAGCTAATAGTTCAATAAGAGGTCTACCTTCTGATGAAACGGCTGACTATATTTATACCACCGATGGTCCAACTATGCCCCTAATTGCTAAAGACCAGACCTATTCAATGTTTGCGGTTTTTAGAGCGGATATTGGTAAAGTTAATACCAATGCAATTGTTACGCAAATTGGTGGAAATACTGCGGCATTAACTGATCAAGAATTTGCTGGAATTGGTTTTTTTGGAGAAACTGCTAACGCTGGTAAACCGGGTTTAATTACCAGCTCTACAGAAGCTACTAGTTGGATTAAAGATGCACGAATTAGCGATCAAACTGATTATATTGTTGGAGCTTTAGTCGATTTCGTAGCACCAACAGCATTTGCCAAAGAATCCGTTAAATTATATGTAAATTCACTTACTCCTGTGGCTGAATACGGAGCAGCTAAAACAGTTTTTACAAATACCGAAGTTAAAGCTGATAAATTTGGAATCGGAGGAAGTGCAAAAGCTACTACGGATACCTTCTTCACTGGTTTAGTTTCTGAAGTTATCATCTTTGATCGCAAACTTAAAGATGAAGAAGCTTTAAGCGTAATGAAATATTTGAGAAAAAAATATAATATCAATACTTAATTAATACCTTCCAACTCTACCGACTCGCATCATGCTTAAATATGATGCGAGTATCACCAATAAAAATAAAGTCTCCATACAATACGGCAACATTTCCATAAATAATTCTTGATAAATTATCTTATTTTTAACCGCGTAAAACACTACAAAAGGATATTCAAAAACCTCTTCGCTGACAATAAAAAGTTCACTTCTTTTTAACAAATTAAAGCTCGAAAAAATATTAGATTTTTTAAAAAAATTCATATTTTTTACTTTTGATAAAAAAGCACTATTTTCTGAAAAATATCTTTTATTTGAATCTAAAACAATTTTTCCATCATAATTTAAAATCACAAAATTGCCAAAATTTTTCATGGAAGAAGTTTTAAATTTTTCTATCAAACTTTCGACTTTTACACTCAAAACCGAAGTTCCAACATGATGGCCATTTTTACCCACAACTCCAACCGCGATTGGCAAAATATTTTGCCCACTCAAAGCCCCAACGACGGTTTTTCCAACTTGTAATTTCCATGGTTCATGCTCAGTTTTTTCAAGATAGTCGCGTGAAGAAAGGTCAATGGGCTTCAAAACCTTGCCAGCACTGCTTGCAATCAAATATTTATTGCTATCAATCCAATATAACATTCCCTCAAAAAATACTTGATTTGCTATATGATTTTGGTTGCGAATTCTGTCAATCGAAGACA
>CAIOKL010000195.1 GCA_903858915.1 uncultured Alphaproteobacteria bacterium
ATATGCAGTGCACAGTATTTAATCGTGCGTTGCACAAAAAACCGGAGAATGAACATGGTTGAGAACCGCATGGAATATATCGCCGTCAGCACCGGCGTCTTTTTGTGAAAGTCCAGTTTGATTAGCAATTTCTTTAATTAAGTCTGTTTTGTGCATAAAATTGATCTCTTTATGATTAATATTAATTTTTTAACCCGTCTTGTAGTAGCGTTCACTAGAAACAAAACAGGTCTGGTTGATAAAATTATACAGCAATTTTTTTTAAGCAAGTATTTATTTATATTTTTTGTAAATATTTTAGTTTGTGCAATCAGTAAATAATTACTTTGAGGTAAAAATATTTTGGTTGGTGACTACAAAGTCAAGGCTTAAATCAGTTTTTAGTGTCGGCAGTGTTTGTTCTGAGCGTTGGAAGTCAAAAGCGATTCCAAAACTATTCAAATTGGGATTTTTAACTTTTAAATCCTCAATTGTGTTGTCATAGAAGCCTTGACCCATACCTAATCTTTGCAGATTATCATCAAAAGCTAATAACGGAACAAGTAAATAGTTGGGAATTAATATTTTACCAAAAGCCGGTTCTAAAATTTTTGGAAAGCGTTTATTGCTTACGAAATCAGGCTTCTGGGGGTTGTGAATAAATTGTAAAACTTTGCTATTTTCGATTATTTTTGGATAACAAATTTGACAATTATGATTTTTTAAAAATTCTTAAATATAGCTTGGATCGGCTTCGGAGTTAGTGGCAATGAATGATCCAAAAATTTTATTTTCAAAATCAATATTATTTTTAAGTAAAAAATTTATAAAATTTTGAGAAATTAATTTAGATAATTTATGTTTTTTTTCAGTGCTTAAATTCGTTCTTTTTTCTTGAAAAAATTTTCTTAATTGTTGTTTTTCTGCAATTATTTTTTTCACAAATTTTCAATTTTTGTGGTAATTTTTTGGACATAATTAGTAATGTTTTCCATTTGCTCGCTCAACGCTTCGTAAAGGTCATCTTCGGTGTATAATTGTTGTTTTAATTCCCCCGACATTTGGTCAATTTTCTGTTGCAATTCTTGTTCGAGCATTAATCCGGCGATGACTAATAAGTGATTTTCGCCAATGTCTTCAATATTTTCTTGGAGGTCTTTTATCCTAGAGTCTAAACGATCGGCATATTCTAAAATATTATCGCTTTCATCGGCGCGACAATTTAATTTATATTTATTTTTACCGATACGAACTTCAATAATCATGATTTAGAAATTATATCTTCGATTGAAATTAATTTATTATTTAGCGAAATAATTAAATCTCTAGTTTGGCTTGAAAATTTAGTTTTTCTTTCAGCGTTTCCCAAAGATTTGCTGTGCATTAATTCGTTTTCTTTACATACTTCGCTGAAGCTATTCTGTAGGTTGTTTATCTCATTCGATAAATTTTCAATTTGTAATTTTTGTTGATGAATTTTCATCTCGGCTTCTTCAAAATTTTCTTGCGAATTGGCAAAATTATTTTCATTTTTATTTTGCTCCAATTTGGTTTTAATAATTTTCTCAAGATTGTTCAAAGCCGATGAGAGTTGTTGTCGTGAGCTATTAAATTTTACTTTTGCTGTGGAGTTTTGCATAAATTAACTGCGATAATCTTTGTTAATTTTGATATATTCTTCATTTAAATCGCATGTCCAAACAATCGCCGAAGATGCTCCAATTCCTAGGTTAACGGAGATTGTAACTTCGGAATTTTTTAAATATTCGTGAACAAGTTTTTCGACATAATCGGGATGTTTTGCGCCATCTTTTGTTAAAGGATGTTCGCCAATTTTTACGATTAATTTTTGGGGCGAAGTTTCTTTGCAAGATTTGCCGACTGCCATCACAATCCGCCCCCAATTTGGATCACAGCCAGCGATCGCAGTTTTAACCAATGGCGAATTGGCAATCGACATCGCGACCGCCTTAGCTTGTTCATTGTTTTGAGCGCCTTCGACAATAATTTCGATGAGTTTTTTTGCGCCTTCGCCATCAACCACAATCATTTTGGCAAGTTCGAGGCAAAGTTCGTTTAATTTTTCTTTAAATTCTTGTAAATTTTTGTCGTGAGAATCAGAAATTTCATGATGATTAGCGCTTTTATCGGCGAAAATTAAAACGGTGTCGTTGGTTGATTGGTCTGAATCGACGGTGATTGAGTTGAAACTTTTTTCGACCGCTTCGAGTAAAATTTGTTGTAAAGTATTTTTGGAAATATTGGCGTCGGTAAAAATATAGCCGAGCATCGTTGCCATGTTTGGTGCGATCATTCCCGAGCCTTTGGCAAAGCCAATTAAATCAATATTTTTGCCAAGAATTTGACAAGTTTTTTTCACTAATTTTGGCTTAGTATCGGTGGTCATGATACTTTGCGAAGCTTTATGCCACGCGCCTTCATGATTAGAAAAATTTTCAACCATTTGCGGGACGGCGTTAGTAATTTTTGTGTAATCTAAAATTTCGCCAATCACTCCCGTTGAAGAAATAAAAACTTCTTCGGGGTGGCATTTTAATTCGTTAGCAACCGCATTGGCGGTTTGGATAACTGTTTCATCGCCATTAGAACCAGTAAATGCGTTGGCATTTCCAGCATTGACGATTAAAGCTTTGGCGTTAAAATTTTCGATATTTTTTTTGCACCAGACAACAGGCGAGGCGGGCATTGAAGAGCTGGTAAAAACTCCGGCGACGGTTGCCAAATTTTCAAATTTAATCAATAATAAATCGTCGCGATTTTTGTATTTGATACCGCAATTTGTAGCGCTAATGTGAATGTTTTTAAGCATGAAAAATTTGTTAAATTGTAAATTTTTTTAAGATTTAATGGCTTTGGAAAATTGTGCAACTTTTTTTTCAACATTTGCTAAAATTTTATCAAAAGAAATTTTTTCGGACATTTCTTTAACAATTGCCGAGCCAATAACGACGCCATCGATACCAATTTTTTTAAATTGTCGAGCCTGATTTTCATCTTGAATTCCAAAGCCAATAACGATTGGTAAATCGGTAATTTTGCGTAAATTTTCAAAATTTTCTTGGTTATCTTCGACTTTGGCAAGCTTTGTGCCAGTAATTCCAAGCATTGAAATTAAATATAAAAATCCACTAGCATTTTTAAGAATTTTTTTAGCGCGTGTAATCGAAGTTGTGGGGGCGATTAAGCGAATTAAATCAAGATTATTTTTGGTAATTTCGACGATAATTTCATTTTCCTCTTCAGGCGGTAAATCCACGATTAAGAAGCCGTCAACGCCACTTTTCTTGGCTTCAAAAAATATTTTATCGATGCCAAATTTAAAAATTGGATTGTAATAACTCATTAAAATAATTGGCGTTGAAGAATTTTCTTGACGAAATTCGGCGACCATTTTTAAAGTTTTTCGTAAGTCCATACCGCCAGCAATAGAGCGCTTTCCCGCCATTTCGATGGTTGGACCGTCGCCGGCCGGATCAAGAAATGGCACGCCGATTTCAATGATGTCGACGCCATTTTTTTCAAGATTTTTTAAACAAGTAAGCGAGGTTGAATAATCTGGATCGCCGGCGCAAATATAAGCTACAAAAGCACATTGATTTTGCGATTTTAATTCTTGAAATTTTTTTGCAATTCTGTTCACAATTTAAACCCTAAATGTTGAGCTACGGTGTTGATATCTTTATCTCCGCGACCCGAAAGATTAACAATAATAATTTGATTTTTTGACATTTTTTGCGCTAATTTGCAAGCAAAAGAAATGCCGTGCGAAGATTCGAGTGCGGGAATTATGCCCTCGGTTTTGCACAATAGTTGGAAGCTTTCCAAGGCTTCTTCATCGGTGGCGCTGGCATAATTAACGCGATTTATCGAGTGCAAATATGCGTGTTCGGGACCAATTCCCGGATAGTCTAAGCCCGCTGAAATTGAGTGCGCGTCATCGATTTGCCCGTCTTCATTTTGTAAGAAAAAAGTTTTGTTGCCGTGAAGAACGCCGACGGAACCTTTGCTAATTGAAGCCGAATGTTCGTGAGTTGACAAACCTTTGCCCGCGGCTTCAACGCCATACATCGCGACCGCATCGTCGAGAAAGGGATAAAATAATCCAATCGAATTTGAACCGCCACCAATGCATGCTACTAAAGCGTCGGGAAGTTTATTTTCGAGTTCTAAAATTTGTTGTTTAGCTTCTTTGCCGATTATCGAATGGAAGTCGCGAACCATTTGTGGGTAAGGGTGCGGACCCGTCACCGTTCCGAGTAAATAGTAAGTATCTTGAGCGTTGGCGATCCAATCACGCATCGCTTCATTGATGGCATTTTTTAAACTTTTCGAACCGCTCTCGACTGGCTTTACTTCAGCTCCGAGAAGTTTCATGCGAAAAACATTTGGCGCTTGCCTTTCGATATCTTTGGCGCCCATGTAAATTGTGCAAGGCAAAGAAAATAATGCACAAACCGTGGCGGTTGCAACGCCGTGCTGACCAGCTCCCGTCTCGGCAATAATGCGTTTTTTACCCATTCTTTTTGCCAACAAAATTTGCCCAATACAATTGTTAATTTTGTGTGAACCGGTGTGATTTAATTCGTCGCGTTTGAGATAAATTTTCGCGCCACCAAATTTTGCCGTAAGCCTTTCAGCTAGGTATAGAGGGCTTGGACGACCAACAAAATATTTTAAATAATAGTCAAATTCTTTGTGAAATTGTGGATCTTGTTGAATTTTTTTATAAGCTTCTTGAAGTTCTAAAACCGCTGGCATCAATGTTTCGGAGACAAAAGCTCCGCCAAATTCACCGAATTTACCATTCTCATCGGGTTTACAATAAGGAGTTTTTGAGTTGTTGGAATTCATATAAAAACATTAATTTTCGAAAAATTTCTTCCAAGAGAATAAATTTTTTTAATTAAAAAACAATTTTAAATTTTTGATGCGCTTAATTCTCGACGAAAAAACCTAAAAATTATTTTCTAATTTTATTTTAGAATTCAAATTAAGTTAATCTAAAGATTCAATATTATTGTTGACATTTCCCAAATACCTCCTTAAATTTTCCATGAATTTCCATTTAATTCCAATTTAAACCAAATTTTTCCGTGGCATTATTTTTATCGACATTCACAAACAAAGTTGACTCGAAGGGCAGGGTATCTGTGCCGGCGCAGTTTCGCGTGTCGTTAGTGAATGAAAATTATTCGACGATGGTGGTTTACGAATCCTTTATTAATCAATGTATAGAAGGTTGCGACATTGAAAGAATTAAAAAAATTTCCGAATCAATTGATAATCTTGAGCCTTTTTCTGAAGAGCGCGACGCCTTTGCTACAACGGTTTTGGGCGGTTCGGTGCAACTTTCAATCGATGGCGATGGACGAGTTATTTTACCAGAAAACTTATTAAAAACTGCTAAAATAAAAGAAAATGCGGTGTTTGTTGGTAAGGGTTCGACCTTTGAGATATGGGAGCCGAAGAGCTTTGCTGAATATTTAGAAAAAGCCAAAGCCGAAGCAAAATTAAAACGAAATATGTTGAGGTTAAATAAATGATATCACAACAATTTCACAATCCAGTAATGCTCAAAGAAGTTCTCGAAAATTTGGCGGTGCGCGATGGTGAAATTTATGTTGATGGCACCTTTGGCGCCGGCGGATATTCCTCGGCAATTTTACAAAAAGCTAATTGTAAATTAATCGCTCTCGATCGCGATATTTCGGTTGAAAAATTTGCCAATAATTTAGCAAAAAATTTTGGCGAAAGATTTATTTTTAAAAATAAAAAATTTTCAGAAATCTTAGAAGCTGTAGGTGAAGTTGGTGTTGAAGAAGTCGATGGCATGGTGCTTGATATCGGCGTTTCCTCGATGCAACTTGATGAAAGAGAGCGCGGATTTTCATTTGATTCCGAAGAAAAACTTGATATGAGAATGGATCGCACTCAGAGCCTGAGCGCTTTTGAAGTTGTTAATCATGAAAGTGAAGAAAATTTGGCGCGAATTATCAAAGAATTTGGCGAAGAAATGAAGGCGAAAATTATCGCTAAAAAAATTGTCGCCATTAGAAAAGAGCATCCGATTAAAAACTGCTCTGATTTAGCTAAAATAGTGCGATCTTTTTATTATGGATATCACAAAACCGATCCAGCAACCAAGACATTTCAAGCATTGCGGATTTTTGTAAATCAAGAACTCGATGAATTAAAAATTGCTTTAGAAGCATCGGTTAAATTGTTAAAAAAAGGCGGAAGGCTGGTGGTTGTTTCTTTCCACTCGCTTGAAGATAAAATCGTTAAAGATTTTTTAAAAGAGCAAGCGGGTCTGAGTCAAAGTTATTCTAGGTATGAACCTGAGCATGCTTTGCCGAAAAATGTTAAAAAAAATTTTCAAATAATTACTAAATCAGCCTTATGTCCTTCAAAAGAGGAAGTTGATTTAAATCCAAGGTCGCGGTCAGCAAAAATGCGGGTCGCCATAAAATTATAAATGTTTATTTAAGTTAAAATGAAAGAAATTTGGAGTTCATTAAACAAATTTTATTTTGCTAATTTCGTAGCGGTTTTATCGATTATTTTTAGCATTGTTTTTATGTTTTTTGTGCAGTTTAAAGTTGAAAAATTGCAAGATATAATTGCTCAAAATCGCGTTAGTATTTCTGATTACGAAGACCAAATTAGATTATTAGAAGTTGAGTGGGTTTATTTAACAAGACCCGAAAGATTGCGCCAAATTTCGACGCGTTTTTTAAAAAACAACGGCTATGCTTTAGCTAGTCAAATAAAGGGTGAAGATGAAATTGAAAGATTCTATAATGCCAATTATAGCGTTGAAGAAGCGCAAGAAAATGAAGAATTAGCGCAAGAGCAAAATATTTAATATCCGTATTGATGCCTACAGCCAAAGATCCTCCTAGCTTAAAAAAATTTTAAATTTTACAGATTTAAATTTGAATTTGTTTTTAATTAAATAAAAGTTGATATTTTTTAGGGTTTGTAATATTTTTTGTGTTGAATTATTATACTAAAAAAGTTTTATAAATATTTTGAAATGCTAAAATAAAAAAATAAATCATGAAAGAATCAACAAATAAACAACAAGATTTAACTCTCTCGGAGTCGCCATTATCAAGAGATTATATACTAGTAAATGAAGGGCGTGAAATAAGAATATTAAATAAAGGCGATAAACAAGTCATTTTTTCGATTACAAAAGATGGCGATCGCAACAATAATAATGAAAATGATAACCCTTTAAAAGTTAGGGGCGATAAAGAAAATAAAAATTTAGGCAATGAAGAAATGATGTTGATGTTTCTTGCTCTTATTGTGGGTGCGGGTCTTGTCGCTCTTACTGGTGGAGGTGCTTTGCCAGTTTTGTCTGCAATGAGTGATGTTGCTGGCATTATGCAGTTTGGTAAAAATTTTCTAAGTAAAGATGACGATGGAATTAATAATATACAAGAATCACAAAAACTTGGTAAATCTTTCACAACTTTATTGTTGATTGAAGCCATTAAAGATGGGGTAAATGGTATAAAAGATGCCTTTTCTGATAAGAATAATATTCAAAAGCACATGGGAAAATATTTGGAATCTTTTCGAGGAATGGATGAACCAAAAAAGGAAAGTGAACTTAAGGAATTAAAAGCAAATCTACAAAACTTTTTTCGCAAGATCGAAAATAATGTTGATCAAAAAATTGGCGCAGATGGATCTAAAATTGATGATCAAAAAATTGGCGCAGATGGATCTAAAATTGATGATCAAAAAATTGATGAGGTTTTTGAAAAATTTAAAAAAGCTATTTCTAGTGAGGAGTTTAAAAAAGAAACTGATTCGCGAAATTTGGCTTTATCGCTGATCAAAGAACTTGGCTTTGCTAGCGCTAAAGATGTTAATACAGATGTCATTCCAGAAGAAGTGCTAAAGGCTAGACAAGAGGAAAAGAAAAGATTGAGTAAAGAATCGAAGTCAACCGAGGTCGCTCCGAGTTTAAGTCCGAGCCAAAATTTAAATCCAGAATTAAGAGGCGAAGTTCCGAGTTCAGCTAGTGGAAAAAGGTCGCAAGAGGCGGGAGAGAAATTGTCACCAAGAGTGGAGAAATTGGACAATGCTCAACAACAAAGCGCGGGAAGATAAATTAAATAATCAAAACCTCGTTTTGAATTTAATTATTATCTTTAAAGCTATTTAAAGTGATTTTATTATTTTCATAATTTAAGAAATTTTAACTAAAAAAAATCCTCTTCTTTGCGAGAAAGAAGAGGATTTTTTTAATATAAATGCAATAGAAAATCTTATCTAGAATAAAACTCTGTGATAAGATGAGGTTCCATTTGAATTGCGTATGGAACTTCAGCAAATGTTGGCTTTTCAGTTAATTTTATTGAGAAATTATCTTTGTCGAGAACTAAATAAGAAGGAACATCTCTTTCCATTTTTTGTAAAGCGTCGATTACGATGTTTAATTTGCGTGATTTTTCGCGAATTTGTACTACATCACCAACTTTTAAACGGTAAGAAGGAATATTGACGGCTTTGCCATTAACTAGCACATGTTTGTGGTTTACAAATTGACGAGCGGCGAAAACTGTTGGAACGAAATTGGCGCGATAAACGATGGCGTCAAGTCTGCTTTCGAGGGCTCCGATGAAGTTTTCACTTACATCGCCTTTCATTTTTGAAGCAAGTTTAAAAGTATTGTGGAATTGTTTCTCGGAAATGTTACCGTAATAAAATTTCATTCTTTGTTTAGCGCGAAGCTGAACTCCGTAGTCACTGGTACGACCTTTTGAAGAAGCGCCATGTTGTCCAGGGCGATAATTGCGTTTTGCGTAAGAGTCTTTAGCTTGACCCCAAAGGCTTCCGCCTAATTTTCTACTAAGTTTTTTCTTAGCATTAATGCGTTTAGTCATGATTTTAAAAGATTTTTAACGCTTTATATCCAGTGGTTTCTTAGGATTTTTAACAATATTTATTAAAAATTGCCTGAGAAATTTTTTGAAAACTTGACGCTTTCAAAAAGGATAAAGCTTTGTTAAGTGTTGCCATTTTAAAAGAAAACATCTTTGTAAGTCAAGAGAAGTTTTTTTAAGGCGGTTTTTAATTTTTTAAATCAAAATAGTTTGCGCAAAATGACCTAAAACTTTGACATAAGGTTTTATTTTTGTTTGGGAAAATTTTTTTAAAATTTCATCATTTTCTAAATAAAAACCTTTTAATTCAATTAAGTGAAATTTTATTCCATCAAATTGCATTATTTGCGCAGATTTTAGAATTTTACCATCAAGTTCAACTTCTTTAAGTGCTGATAGAATGGCGGATTTATTGACTTCTTTGCCAGTTTCGATTGTGATTATAGTGTTATCCGAATTTGATTTTTCAGGCTCTTTTATCGCCGTCGCAACGAGTTGAATTGAATTAGAATTACGATCTTTTTGTTCAAATTCAACAAAGGGAATTTTTGCAAAAATTTTTAGCCCAATGCGATTATTTGCGAGAGAAATCCACCAATTTTCTTTGGTATCTTCTTTTTTATCGCCTTCGTCATTTGAGTCGGGGAGGGCGAATATTCCGATTTGCGCATTATTATTTTCAAGGTCCGAAACCACGCTGTTGGCGCTATCATAATTGATAATCGGCACATCATTATTGTAGTATTCTCGCGTTAAATAAGTGTAATCCGAAATATTTTTTGGGTTATGAATAGCGATTTTAAGCGCTTGCTCATTCATGTTGGCGGTGGTTATAATTTTGCGCCAAATATTGATAATCGCCGATTTAGGAAATTTATTTTCAGCCAAATTAACAAGATTTTTAATCATGTCGGCTTCGCGATTGGAGCGGATGTAGAACTTTTCATTATAAGATTTTTTTAACTCGCCAACATTCTTAATTACCGCCATTCGGTCTTTTAATAAATTAAGAATTTTTGAGTCTATTTCGTCAATTTGCTCGCGAAATAAAGCTAGAGTTTTATTTTGTTGATTTTCGCTCATTGGTTTTTAATAATTAGTTTTAAACAATAATTCTATTTATAAAATTTAATGAAAGTTAAGTCAAGATTTGGTCATTTGAATCAAGAATTTGAAATTGGCGATATTGTTTATGTCGCGCAAAATTCAAAATTAAAATTATCGTCGGGTTTGGAAATTGAGAATTTTCCGATTGCTTACCAAGCCTACGGAAACCTTAATGCCGACAAATCAAACGCAATTCTAATTTGTCACGCATTAACGGGAGATCAATATGTTGCGAGTGCCAATCCGGTTATTCAAAAAGATGGTTGGTGGGATTTTATGGTCGGCAAAGGTAAAGCGATCGACACTGATAAATTCTTTGTAATTTGTTCGAATGTTATCGGCGGATGCATGGGATCCTTTGGTCCAAAAGAAATTAATCCGCAAACAAATGAGCCATTCGGAAGTAGTTTTCCGTTTTTAACAATTCACGATATGGTCCGCGCTCAAAATTTATTAATTGAGCATTTTGGAATAAAAAAATTACACGCGGTGATAGGCGGATCAACGGGCGGAATGCAAGTTTTAGCTTGGGGAGTTTTATATCCAAACAAAGTGAAAATTTTAATTCCGATGTCAACTTCTTATCGACATTCGCCACAAAATATTGCGTTTCACGAAGTCGGTAGACAGGCTATTATCAACGATCCAAATTGGTGCGAAGGAAATTATTTAATGCAACAAAAATTTCCTAAAAGTGGTTTAGCGCTTGCGCGAATGACGGCGCATATTACTTATCTTTCCGAGAGTTCTTTGCAAAAAAAATTTGGACGAGATTTAAATAATAAATCGGGTTTTTCCTTCAGCGCCGAAAGAGATTTTGAAGTTGAAAATTATCTACATTATCAAGGTAATCGTTTTGTTGAAAGATTCGATCCAAATTCATATTTGATAATCACTCGAGCCGTTGATTATTTTGACTTGGAGAGTGATTTTAACGGAAATTTAAGTGGTGCTTTTATTGAATTATCTAAAAATAAATCCTCTAAAATTTGCATTATTTCATTTTCAGATGATTGGCTTTTTCCGCCCAGCGAGTCAAAAAAATTAACGCACGCTTTAAGCGCTTGCAATATTAATGTTAGTTCGGTTGTAATAGAAAGTAACGGTGGACACGATTCTTTCTTGTTAAAAAACGACATTCTGGAAAAAACAATAAATGGTTTATTAATTGAAAAATAAATCTTTTAAAGTTTAATTATTGAACTAATCTTAATAAAAAAATTTAATAATAATTTTTTGCTTAAAATTATGCAAAATAACCAAAATTTTGATGCCAAAAAAATTCGTTACGACCTTCGCGCCGTAGCGAACTTAATTACTAAAAATAGTAAGGTTCTCGATATTGGTTGTGGCGATGGCGAATTATTACATTTTTTAAAAAATACTAAAAATATTGATGCGCGCGGTCTTGAAATTTCTCATACCCAAGTTAGTAAAGCCTTAATCCGCGGTCTTTCGGTGATTCATGGAAATGCCGAAAATGACTTATCAATTTACCCGGATAAATCATTTGATTATGCCGTGTTAAGTCAAACGATTCAAGCCACGCAAAATCCACCAAAAATTTTATTAGAAATGCTTAGAATCGCTAATTATGCGATTGTCTCATTGCCAAATTTTGCGCATGTTAAAAATCGTTTTGATTTAATGTTTAAAGGGCGAATGCCCGTCAATAAAACCATTCCGTATCAATGGTACGAGACTCCAAACATTCACTTTTGTTCAATTTTAGATTTTGAAAAATTGTGTTATGATCTTGATTTTGTTGTTCAAAAAAAAGTTTTTTTGACTTCAAATCATCG
>CAIOKL010000196.1 GCA_903858915.1 uncultured Alphaproteobacteria bacterium
AAAATTAATCAAAAAAAATACATCAACGCATTGTTGTATTTTCTAGAAAATTGTAATAATAAATTTCTAGGAAAAACTAAACTCAACAAACTTTTTTATTATCTCGATTTTGTTTATTACAAAAATAATAAAAAAAGTGTAACGGGTGATATTTATTTTTGCGAACAATTCGGTCCAGTTCCAAGTTGCCTTGATTCAATAAAAAATGATGCCATTAAACAAAAATTAATTAGAGTAGAAATTACCAATATCCAAACTAAAAAAGAAAAATATCATTTATTAGAAAAGCCAGATTTATCTTGTTTTAATTGCAAAGAATTAGAATTATTGCAAAAAATTTGTGAAAAATTTAAATCTTATAACACCAACAAAATCGTTGATCAAACTCACTTTGAAGCTCCTTGGTTTTACGCTGAATTATATGAAAAAATCGATTATAAATATTCTAATGATATCGAAATTCTTGATTAAAAATGTTAGTAAAAGCAGTTTTAGAATCTGCGGAATTTTCAAAATTAATTAAGAAAAATAGAGCTAAAGATAAAATAATAAAAGGTTGTAAAAATACTCTTTTATCTTTCAGGTTTAGCAATAGTCCGCCCACGATATGTTTGCTTCACGATTGTAATATTTGTCAAATCTGGAAATTTAGAATTCCAAATCCCAACGCAAATAAAGGCTTGAGCGCTGGTTTGCGATTGTTCGCCTATTTTAAAAAAGACAATTCGACATTTTATCTTTATAAAATTTATCAAAAAAATGAAGTTGATAAAATTTCCAATATCGAGCAATCGATCAAAGATGAAATTCTAAAAACTTTACAAAAATCTTTTTGAAATTTTGGTTATTTTCAAATCTCAAGTTGCAATTAATTTGCTATATTTTACAATTTTTTACCCAAATTTTTTAAGAATTTATGCAACTTGAAATAGAACAAAAAATATCACAAGAAAAAGAAAAAATTTTCGCCGAAATTGAAAATTTTTTGACACTTAGTCTTGAACAAAAAAAGGCTTTGGAGGTTTATGTTTCAATGCTTTTACAAGAAAATGAACAATATAATTTTATTGGCAAATCAACTATTGATCAAGTGTGGAATCGCCATATTCTTGATTGTGCGCAATTAATTAAATTTGTACAAAATCCGCAAAAAAAATTCGCCGATTTAGGTTCGGGCGCGGGCTTGCCAGGAATGGTTTTGTCGATTCTTGGTTTAAAAGAAATTCACTTAGTAGAAAAATCTTTTCGCAAAGCCGATTTTTTACGCAAAATTAAAACTATTTCGCCGAATCGCGTCTTTGTTCAACAAGCTAAACTTGAAGAATTAGAAAATATTAATTTTGATTGCATCATGTCGCGAGCCTTGGCGCCACTTGATAAACTCTTAGAATATTGTCAAAAATTTTTAAAAAAAGATGGTTATTGTTTATTTTTAAAAGGCAAAAATTTGCCACTTGAAATTTCCCAAGCGAAACAAAAATTTTCTTTTGAATTTGAGCTTTTTCCAAGCTTAACTTCG
>CAIOKL010000197.1 GCA_903858915.1 uncultured Alphaproteobacteria bacterium
ATTACTATGACCATTTAATTAAATATTCAATTTCAATTCAAATCACAGAGATGTCAAAATTTTTAGTCTTACCTTCCTCTTTAGCTTGGCGTCGTTTTTTTGCGCGCAATTTTGATGTTAGTGTTGAAATAATTTTACTAGCATTAATTTTTGGATTAATTCCTGATAAATACTTAGAATCCATAAAGTTAACAGAGGAGTCATTAAATCCCTATATTGTTTATATGATATTATTACCTTTTTCCTTAACTATAAATGCGTTTATTTGTAATTATTTCGGAACAAGTTTTGGTAAATATTTGTTGGGTATTAATGTTGAAAAAGTTGGAAAAATAACTCTTAAAGATTGGTTGATTCGTTCATTTAGATTGTGGCGTTCGGGACTAGCATTTGGAATACCCATTTTATCATTATGGACAATAAATAAAGAGCAAAAGTTAGTTAATAAAAACGAACAAACTACCTATGATAAATTGAGTGGAATTATTGTTTCAGCTTCAAAGCTTTCAAAATTTCAAATTATACGAGCGATTGTTATAATTTCTTCATTATATATTTTTTTGTATTGGGCTGAATTTATTGAGATGAAAAAAAATAGCTCTATTCAAAATACAAATATTGCTCCCACCTATTATTGGCAAAATCCAATTACAAAAAATGATGCCCTTATCGATGGCAATTGGAAAAATGAATCTGAAAAAAATAATGAAGGTCAAATTATATATAAATTTACAGATAGTTCAAATTATGCCATTGTTATTATGGGACTAGAGAGTGTTGATAATTTATCATTAAATAAATATAATGATTTTTTTATAAACGGCGTTAAAGATGCTATGATATTTAATGATGGGGGTCGATATTTTCAAAACGAAGGTTTTGAAATATGGGAGGCTTTTGGAACTTTAAAATCTGAAAAAGACTCTCTTCTAATCGTTGAAATTCGTAAAAATCGAAATGATTTTTGGCGTATAGTTAGCGTCCAAGCTCCGCCTTACAATTTTACTCAAGACAAAGTTAACGAAATTAGATCGGCACTCTGGAAAACCATTTCGCCAAACCAAAATCTATCACAATAAAAAATTTTAAACAAACTTTCCAAATAATTTTATTTGGGCGATAAAGATTTTTCTATCTTACTGGAGAGTAGATTTATTGCACTTACAATAGTATATCCAGAAAAGAGTATTGCACTAACTACAAAAAGAACAAGTGCTTCTATTTCATGAATTGAACTTTCAGCCATGAATATAACAAAAAACCCTCCGATGAAAGCTAGAATAGATAATATTAAAAGAACTACTTTCATCTTTATTTTTTAATTATTGTTGTTATTAAAAATAGAATACATTTAGGTATTTTCTTATATCTATAAATCCGATACTTATCTAATTGGAAGTTTGATAAATTAAGAAGAAAACTCGTCCCGATCGTCTTAAATTTTTTAAATATTCTGAAAATTTTGCCATATTTATAATTTTATTAATTGACTATTTTAAAATTATTGTTTAAAATTTCATTAACTCACTTGCCTAGTTGCAAAAGGAGCATTCGGGTTCGCCAAATTCTTTAAAGGGCGTTCCCAGCTTTTCTTGGATCAATACTTGATTTAATTTCTTTTAGATTTTTGGCATAATTAAAACTAGTTAATTATTTGTTGATGGAATTTTTAGATTTTCTAAATCTTTTAAACATTCTTAAAATTTTGCCATATTTATTCTTGTCCTTTGAAGGTTTTATAATTTCTTTGACGATGCAAAGAGAATAATTTTAACTTTTAAAAATATTCTGATAATATTCCGTCAATAATTCCTTAAATATAAAAAA
>CAIOKL010000198.1 GCA_903858915.1 uncultured Alphaproteobacteria bacterium
ATGATTTTATATTTTTTTTAGCGTTGTGTAAATTTTAAATTGAAATTAAATTCCGAATCTAGATTATTTCATTTTTGATTTTGTTGTTGAGAGCTTACTAGCGTTGGATTTCTGGGAGTCGGAAGCGGTAAAGCTTCATCAATTTCAGAACAATTTTCTCGAAAATTCGCGCCACCTCTTACCGCTTGAAAATCTTTGGGGCTTCGCCATTTTCCTCTTCTATTGCGATTTTTTTCCGTGGTTTCTTTTTTAGTTTCTTCAATTTTTTTCTGATCTTCTTCGACTTTTTTTTCATTAATAAAATTTAAAAATTCTTTGGCGAGCGGATTTTCTTGAGTTAAAAAAGGCGAGGTATTCGAAGCGCATAATAATTTAAAATTTTGCAATGCATCTTCGGAAATTTCTGTGAATTTTATCAAACCTTCTTCGTAAAAACTCTTCATCATTTCAAAATTTCCATTCTTAAAAAATTTTACCAAAACCGTTTCTTGAATATTGTTTAAATGAAGATTGGCGCCTTTTTTGGCAAGCTCTAATGCAAAATTTATATCGCCATTTCCGATTGCGTAATCAAGTGGCGCGAATCCCCGAACATCAATTTGATTAATCATGTTCAACCTTTGCTCATCGTTGATTTCCGCCGTGATAAGATTTAATTTTTTGATTTTTTGATCACCGTTTAAATTTTGATTATAAGCTAAATAATGCGCTGAATTTTGAGAATTTATATCCATGGTTTGAAAAACATATTCTTCGCCATTTTGTTTCGAAAAATTTATAAATTCTCTCAAATAATTTTCATCACAAAAATTCACCACTTGATCAATTATAGAAGTTTTGCAAGCTGAAAATTTAGCACCTTTTTGAATCAATGTAAGCGCAAAATTTACATCACCATTTCCGATTGCATAATCAAGTGGCGCAAATCCCTGAGCATCTTTTTGATTAAGCATATTTTGCAAAATTTCTTCGGAAATTGCCGAAGAAATTAGTTCTAATCTTTCAACTTTTTGTTCAAAATTAATAAACATATTTGTGGACAAATTATGAATTACATTTTCTGAAAATTGATTAACGCCATAAATTACAAATATTTCATCATTTTGCCTTGCAAAATCTATAAATTTTTTCACATCTTCCGCATCGCAAATTTGCAAAATATAGCTAAATGAATGATCGCGACACGCACTTAATTGCGCCCCTCTTTCGGTCAAAGCCAGCGCAAAATTTACATCATGATTTCGAAGAGCTCGATCCAACGGCGTTGAAGCTTCTTTGTCTCTCAAATTAATTATAATTGACCAATAATCTTCAGAAATTTCCGACTTAATACAATCTAATTTTTGAACTTTTTGGTCATCTTGAAATAAATTATCTGAAAAAAAATGAAATATATTTTGACCATCTATGTTCGATTTTAATAAATTTTTAAGCGTTTTTTCTCTAGATAATGAATTCGCGCAATCTAGAAAAGTTTTTAGAAATTCGCAATTTGAGGATTTTATTATTTCATAAATTATTGATTGGTCGCCATATTCTCTAAAAAATAATTGCCCAGCTAGCGATTGATGGTTTTCGGCGACATCAACAATCTTTTCGCGATTACTCTCTCTTAACGCCTCATGAAATTCACCAATTATCATTAAATTTTCAGCATCCTTGGAAAGTAAATTGGAAATCGGTGGCGAAAATATCGGCGGAGGAGTTGCTAGCGGTGCCGATAGTGCAATTGATTCGCTATGTTTTTGCGATTCTTCGGCTTCTCTTTTAGCTTTAGCTTCTTGTCGCGCTTTTTCTTCGACCCGCCTTTTTTCTTTAGCTTCTTGCTTGGCAATTTGTCGCGCTTTTTCTTCGGCTTCTCTTTTAGCTTTAGCTTCTTGTCGCACTTTTTCTTCGACCCGCCTTTTTTCTTTAGCTTCTTGTCGTGCTTTTTCTTCGGCTTCTTTTTTAGCCTTAGCTTCTTGTCGTGCTTTTTCTTCGGCTTCTCTTTTAGCTTTAGCTTCTTGCTTGGCTATTTGTCGCGCTTTTTCTTCGCCTTGCCTTTTCGCTCGAGATTCTTGTTTTGATTTTTCCGACATTTCGCTTTTCAACAATTCATCCGCGATTTTTTTGGCTTGCTCTTCCGCCTCTTTTAATAAAACCCGCTTTTCAGCTTCTTCTTGAGCTTTCCTTTGAGCCTCAATTTCCTCATCCATTTTATCTTTTTTTTCATGAATTGGTAAAGGATTTGGTATCAAATCAATCAATTTATTTATTGATTCATAAACCTCTTTATAACCTTCTAAATCCTTATGCCGATATAAAAAATCATGAATTCCAAAATATTCAAAATATGTTAACAAACCCCTCGGACTCAACGCTTCGTTTGTTGATACATCAATGCAATTAATGGTTTTTTCTTTAATAATTTGCAAAATTTCCTTAGATGCTTCGCTCCCGATTTCTAATTGAGGAAAAGATTCTAATTCATCTTTAAATTTTTCTAATTTTTGTAAATATTCTCTGATAAATTTTTCATTATCAACTCCCGGAATTGATTTTCCGGAAAACTCAATTAATTTATCCGCAATTTCTTGAGTTTGTTGCGCAGTTTTTTTATGACTAGGCATAGCGCCATTTATTAACAACTGGCAGACTATCGCGACTTTTTCCCCCGGAGCATTCCGATAATTTTCAACTCCCGACAACAATAAATCAAAAATATTTGAAGAATTTCCATCATCTTGATTTATTGTATATATAGAGTGCGGGAAATCTTTCAAATTCTCCGCATCATGCAAAAAAACCATTACATTTAAAATATTTTTCTGAAATCCATCGGGAAATTTTATTGGCGCGCAGTCTCATGTAGCGGTTTCTTTTGAGTCCCCTGAATACACGGCTGATGTAGATGCAATGGGGCCATTACGGATGTTAGAAGCCATTCGTATCTTAGGTTTAGAAAAGAAAACCCGGTTTTATCAAGCCTCTACTTCTGAGCTCTATGGCTTAGTGCAAGAGATTCCACAAAAAGAAACCACACCTTTTTATCCAAGAAGCCCATATGCGGTAGCTAAGATGTACGCCTACTGGATAGCCGTGAATTATCGTGAGGCTTATGGCATTTACAAGTCGCAC
>CAIOKL010000199.1 GCA_903858915.1 uncultured Alphaproteobacteria bacterium
AGCACCAGCACCAGCACCAGCACCAGCACCAGCACCAGCACCAGCACCAGCACCAGCACCAGCACCAGCACCAGCACCAGCACCAGCACCAGCACCAGCTCAATCACCAGCATCAACAGCTCAATCGCTAACTCCAGCATCAACAGCAGCGCCAACAACAGCAGCGCCGACAACAGCAACACCAACAACAACAGAAACTTTAGTTAATGGAGATAAAATTGTCACAACCACTTCTACAAGTCAGACAGGAGAAGTGACAAACTCAACTTCAATAAATGGCGTCACTTTATGCACCACATCAACTTCTTCAGATGGATCAAAAACTACAGGGGAACTAACAACCCTAGAAGGTATAAAACCATTCTCGATTACTTCAACTACTACACCCACACCTTCATCTTCAGCAGTGGACAAACCTCATCTTAATGCAGTTTCATCTTCGTCAAGTTCGCATACAATAACAACAGCAGATAGTGAAGTAGGTGTTAAATCTTCAACCACAACTTCAGCTGGAATAACCACTACCACCTCAACAATTACAAGTAGCACCACCACACCACCAACAGTATTAACTACGAGTTCGTCAATAACACCCACATCATCGACGACATCAATTACTAATACCACTACTGGTGAAAAATTTACACAGACAACTACTCCTTCCTCCACAGGTGGATATACTACAACATTAGCAACACGTACAGGTGACAACATAAATTCGACAACCACCTTTAATTCAACTTCCCTTGCGGGTGCTACAACAACTGCAAATGCTGAATTGATATCTCAAGCTGCAGGTTCTAATTTAGAATTGACAATAGGATTATCAGTAGGAATACCTGTCGCCGCCATCGCTCTTGGCGCCGCCGCTTATTTATTGTATCATAGACCTCCTGCTTCTGAATGGAAAACTGAAAAAGGATCACTTGTCTCAGGAGGTATTGTGCAAACTAATGCAGCAACATTACTAGTAGGAACTAGTTTTGGCCAGCCGGGGCGATTGGATGGTCCAGTTGATAAATTAGAAGGCGAATTTAGTAAGATCCCCCCTTCTCTAACACATTCTCCACTCGCGGCGGATGAACTTTCCCGTTTAGAAAAAGGCGCTGGAAAATAATAAATAAATCCCCGGCATAACTTTATTTTTAGTCTTAATTAAAATAAAGTTATGCCGATCTTAAATCCTCTCCAAACCCATTCAAAAATAATAAATTATTTAACTAAAAAGATAAAATTAATTTATAATCTTCGGGTTTGTATTTTAAATCGAACCTAATTTTAGAAATATCGAATTAAAAAATAGCGTTGCTTGATTGAAAATTTTTGACAAAAAAGAAAATTTCAAACAATAAAAAAGCATTAAAAAATAAAGCTATTCAACCGTAACCGATTTAGCTAAATTCCGCGGTTGATCAACATCGTGACCTTTAAAAAGCGCCACATAATAAGCCAATAATTGCATTGAAATTACTGGCAAAATTGCCTCTTGAATTGAATTGGAAATTTCGGGAATTTCGATGCGATATTTCGCCATTTTACCAAACAAATTGAAACCCTTTTTATCGCTCACGAAAAATATTTTTCCGCCTCGCGCATTAACTTCTTGAGCATTCGACAAAGTTTTTTCAAACAATTCATTTTCTTTGTTGCGCGCGCCAATTACGATGACGGGCATGTTTTTATCAATGACCGCAATAGTGCCGTGCTTCAACTCGCCCGCCGAAATTCCCTGAGCATTAACATAAGTTAATTCGCGAAATTTTAAAGCCGATTCAAGTGCCGTTACATAAGAAATTGAGCGACCAATATACAAAACTTGCTTAGATTTAGTAAGCTTCGAAGCCACTTTTTTAATATTACGAATTTCCGAATCTTCAAAAATTTGACTCATTTTGTTGGCGCAAACACCCAAGCTTTGCAAGAGTTGCGCATATTTACTATCGGAAATATTTTTATTAATTCCCGCCAAATAAATTGCAAAAATCGATAAAACGGCAATTTGCGCGGTGTAAGCCTTGGTTGATGCAACGCCAATTTCCGGACCCGCTAAAGTTCTGATTGTTACATCGGAAAGTTGCGCCATTGTGCTGTGGGCAACATTCACGATTGATAAAATTTTTTGCTGATTTTGTTTAGCATATTTTAAGGCCGCGAGCGTGTCCGCCGTTTCTCCCGATTGCGAAACAAAAATCATTAAATTGTCATCACGAAATGGCGCTTTGCGATATCGAAATTCCGAAGCAATATCAACTTCAACTTCAACATTAGCAATTTGTTCGATTAAATATTTGCCGACCAAACCTGCGTAATACGAAGTTCCGCAGGCGACGATGGTAATTTTTTTAATCGTCGCTAAATCAAAATTAAAATTTGGCAAATGAATTTTATTGGAAGATAAATCAATATAGGCTTGAATAGTTTCTTCAAGAACCACGGGCTGTTCGTAAATTTCTTTAAGCATAAAATGATCAAAACCATTTTTGCTAATTCGACTTTTTTGAGTTTCGATAGTTTTGGGAATTTTTTTAACTTCATTGCCGTTTTTGTCAAAAATTTCAACACGATTTTTATAAATCAAACCGAATTCATCGTCATCTAAAAAAATAACTTGATTGGTAAAATCCGCCAAGCCATAAAAATCAGAGGCTACAAAATTTTCATTTTCACCAATGCCAATAACTATCGGCGAGCCTCTTTTGGCAACCGCAATAACATCGTCACGATTTTTAAACATCGTTGCAATCGCAAATGTTCCGCGCAATTCTTCGGCGGTTTTTAAAAGCGCGCGCAAAATATTTCCTTCGGCGGAATAATGTTGCTCAATCAAATGCGGAAGGACTTCGGTGTCAGTTTGGCTTAAAAATTTAACGCCATTTTTGGTGAGACTCGCTTTTATTTCTTGATAATTTTCAATGATGCCATTGTGAACAACGCAAACTTGTGATGAGGCGTGCGGATGCGCATTTTCTTTACTCGGAACGCCGTGAGTTGCCCATCTGGTATGGCCAATTCCCATAGTCGACGCAAATTTTCTTTTTTTTAAAACGGCCTCGAGCTTGCTGATTTTGCCCTCTTCCTTAATAATATTAAATTTTTTATCTTCATATAAAGCTAATCCCGAAGAGTCGTAACCGCGATATTCAAGTTTTTTCAAACCATTAAGAATAACTTCGCATATTTGATTTGTGCCAATTGCACCAATAATTCCACACATTTTTTGTATAAAAATTTAGATTATAAATATTAGTTTCGCCTAGAGTATAAGGGTTTTTAAGAATGTAAATTGTAATTTTTTGTAAAATCTGGTAATAAAATGAAAAAATATTTTTAGTTATTTACTTGAGAAAAAAATATTTAATTTAATAATTAAA
>CAIOKL010000200.1 GCA_903858915.1 uncultured Alphaproteobacteria bacterium
AGCCCTGAAATTTCGCAAGGTACATTAACAGTAATTTTTCAATTTCAATCAATCATCGCTTTGCTTACGGGCATGCAGGTTGCCAACGCTTCAATGTATGACGGCGCAACCTCTTTAGCGGAAAGTTGTTTGATGGCTTTACGCATCAAATCGGGCAAAAAAAATATCGCTAAATTCAACGATATTCACCCCGATTATCTCGAAGTTTGCAAAACTTTTCTCGATTTAAATTCGGCAAAATTGCAAGATAAAATTGACGAAAATTGTGCTGGCGTTGTCGTACAATATCCTGATTTTTATGGCAATATTCCCAATCTCGAAGCAGTTCGCAAAAAATGCGATGAGGTCGGTGCTTTAATGATTGTGGTGGTGAGTGAAATTTTATCTTTAGGACTTCTCGCACCGCCTTCTCAAGCTGATATTGTAGTGGGCGAAGCCTCTTCGCTTGGCGTTGGTTTAAATTTCGGCGGTCCACTTTTAGGATTTTTTGCTTGCAAAAAAGAGTTTGTTCGACAAATGCCCGGAAGAATTTGCGGAGCCACAATTGATGCCGATGGCAAATCGGGTTTCGTCTTGACTCTCAACGCTCGCGAGCAACATATTCGCCGTGAAAAAGCCACTTCAAATATTTGTTCGAATCAAGGTTTGTGCGCCACCGCTTTTACCATTCACACTTCACTTTTAGGCGAAATTGGTTATAAAAAACTCGCTTTGATTAATCATCAAAAAGCTTGTGAAGCCTACGAAATACTTAGCAAAATCAAAGGTGTAAAAATTCTAAACGACAATTTCTTCAATGAATTTACCGTCGAATTTTCTAAAAATGCTCACGAAGTTAATCAAAAACTTTTGGCGAAAAATATTATCGGCGGACATTGCGTTGATAACAAAATGATCCTTGCCTTTACTGAATTAACAAGCGAAGAAGATATTAAAAATTTAGCGAAAAATTTGGGCGAAATTTTGGGGTAGATTTATGGATGAGGAAAAAAATTATACATCAAATGAAATACAAATTCGTAAAAGAAAAAATTATTTAACAAAAGACGATTTAGAAGAGCTAAACAAACATATTACTAAAACTTTAGAATCTAAATATTGCCTTAGTTCATTTTCCAATAATGAAATTATTGATTTTTTATTCAAAGAAAAAATTGATAAATTCTTTAGCGAAAAATTTGCATATCAGGCTTTAATAAGCGAAAAAGATTTTGAAGATTTGCACCATTATTTACAAGAATGTTATAATTGCCTCAAGGCTAATCTTGAAATAGCGGGGGCTATAATGATTCGACCTTGCATTCAGATGTTTTTAAAATTTTATAACAAAGAAAATCAAGAAAAAAAAGAAGAAAAAATTGTTGATAATTTTATAAAAGAAATCGATTCCGATAATTCTTTAGCGATTCTAAAAAATCGCAAAATAGAAATCAAAAAATTTTTTACACTATGCATAAATAATGCAAATCACGTAGCTCATTTAAGATATAAATCAGCTAAAAAATATATTGATGAATATTCTGTTGAAGATTCCCTAAAATTATTATGTCTAATTATTGAATCGACAATTTTAAAAGATTTAATTGAAAAAATTAAACAACAGGAACAACAAAAAAAATTTAATGAAATAAAATTCGATCATAAAAAGCAATCATCGCAAACTCTTAAAAATATTGATCAAATTATATATTAAGAGATAATTTTTTAACCAAAGTTTTTACAAATATTTTAGGTTAATTTTTTGTTACACAACCTACAAATTTACAAAAACTCATAAAATATTCAGGCTGTATCTCCCACCTTGAGGACTTACAAACCTACTATTTTCAACAATACTTGCAACGCTTACGGTGCCATAGCTCTCCCCTTGAGGGAGAGCGGGCGAACGATTGCAACGGTAGTTGCACATCGGGAGCCGTGAGGGGTCAAAAACTAACAGCAAGAACGGACTTGAGGTTAACTCAAAAATTAAAACAAAAAAAATCCATAAATGGTGATTTCTTGATTTTGTTTTTAAAATAAAAAATATTCCATTTTTTAAAGAAAAATAACCCCCTCACCCTAGCCCTCTCCCCGCAAGCGGGGAGAGGGGATTCGATGGATTAATATTTTGTAATAAATAAAAAATCGTAAGAAGAGATCCAGAGGGATTTTTTAATTTACCTTTTAAAAAAAATCGTCGCTGTTATCCCCTCTCCCCACTTGAGG
>CAIOKL010000201.1 GCA_903858915.1 uncultured Alphaproteobacteria bacterium
AATCTTCTCAGCTGGTATTGTAGCTTTGGCTAATAAAATAATCTTAATTCTAGTATTGTTTTAAATAATAAAGTTTCAATTAGTTTTTTATAAATTTATGTCGATTGATATTATCAAATCACAGCTAAAAAATATTCCTAAAACAAGCGGTATTTATAAATTTTTCGACGCCAAAGATAATGTTTTGTATGTCGGAAAGGCAAAAAATTTATTTAAAAGAGTTTCAAATTATACCAATAAAAACAATCTTTCGATGCGCATTTTGCGCATGGTAACGCTGGCGCAAAAGGTTGAATATGTTATCACCAAAACTGAAATCGAAGCTTTACTTTTGGAGCATAATTTAATTAAACAATTATCGCCAAATTTTAATATTTTACTAAAAGATGACAAAACTTTTCCACAAATTTTAATTTCAAATCACGAATTTCCGCAAATTTCTAAATATCGTGGATTAAAAAATAATAAAGGACAATATTTTGGACCTTTTGTTTACGCCGGTGATGTTAATCGAACCATCGATATTTTGCGAAAAAATTTTTTAATCAGAAATTGCACCGATCAAGAATTTAAGTCGCGTAAAAAACCTTGTTTGGAATATCAAATAAAAAAATGCACTGCGCCGTGCGTTGGTTTAGTTTCTAAGGACGAATACAAAGAAAATATTAAAAATGCCGTCAATGTTTTAAGTGGAAAATCGCAAGAAGTTCAAGAAATTTTTCGTGAAAAAATGCAATTTTTTAGCGCCAATTTTGAGTATGAAAAAGCTTTAATTTATCGCGATAAAATTAAATCTTTAGACGCGATTCAAGCTAAACAAAATATTAATTTTGATAATGCCAAAGACTTTGATTTGATTGTGGCGGTGGCGATTAACAATAGAGTTTGTATTTATATTTCCTTTTATCGACTTGGTCAAAATTATGGCGCCCGACCTTATTTTTACGACATTAATGACGGAAAAAATTTAGCAGAATTATTGACGGGATTCATCGGTCAATTTTATTTAAACGAAACCCCACCGACTAGCGTAGTTATTGGTTTGGAAATAGAAGAAAAAAATTTAATGCAACAATATTTAACTTCGCTAAATAATAATAAAAAAGTTGAGATTTTGATTCCAAAACAGGGCGATAAAATTATTTTAATTAAAGATCACGAAAAAATTGCGATGCAAATTTTAGAACAAAAAATTTCGCATAATTTAAGTAATAAACAATTGTTGCTTGAGGTTAAAAAGATTTTTGGTTTAACAAAAATTCCACAAAAAATTGAAGTTTATGATAATAGTCACACTTCTTCGCAAAATGCCGTTGGAGCCATGATTACCGCCGGAGTGGACGGTTTTATAAAAAGCGGTTATCGTAAATTTAATATTAAAAATAAAGCCGAAATCGACAATGATCAAAAATTTTTAATTAAAGATGGCAAAGATGATACCGCAATGCTCGAGCAAGTTTTGTTACGACGATTTTCAAAATTAAAAACCACCGAATTTCCGGATTTAATTATTATCGATGGCGGGCTTGGCCAACTGTCTTCCGCTCAAAAAATTTTTAGTGAATTAAATGTTAAAATTCCATTTGTTTGTATGTCGAAAGGCAAAAATCGTAATGCCGGCGAGGAATATTTTCATCAATGCAACAAAGAATCTTTTACTTTGGAAAAAAATTCTCCCGTCATGCATTATTTGCAAAGGTTGCGTGATGAGGCGCATCGATTTGCAATCATGACTCATCGTAAAAAACGATCAAAAAGTTTGTTTGAAAATTGCCCAACTTAGTTTAAAAAAATTTCAAATTTGTTTAATAAAATTATAAAAAATTTACAATAATTTTTAGTTACTAATCTGCGATGCCACCACCACCGCCTGTTTGACCTCCGCCACTAGCGGGAGGTGTTGCACCACCACCAGCGCTATCTCCGCCACCAGCAGGAGAAGATCCGCCCCCTTCAGTTTTTTTAGCATTTCCATTTTTAGGTTTTGGCGGAGGCGAATCTGATTCCGGGCGAATTTTATTCTTAATAAAATTCGGAACTTGTTTTCCGGCAAAGCGCGAAGTTGTGTTGAGCGCTCTGGTTTGAACTCCTTTGGCAACTTTTTTAAGTTGATTTTGAAGTTCAGAAGTTGAGTCGGCTTTAAGTTCTACGCCACCAACCAATTTTTTGGCAACAGTCGAAATTTTATCCAAAAATTTTAAAAATACGAACATAATAATTGCCGCTCTCGACAAAGTATTAATTTTTTCTTTATTTAAAGATGTTAAAACTGGAAGCGCTAAATCAAATAATTCTAAGCCAGTATAATTTTTATATTTGGCAAGATTTAAAATACAATAAACACTATTTTCATTAGGATTTGTATTTGCGAGGGCATTTGCGGTGCAATCAATTGCCGGTAAGCCATTTGTACCGGTTATAAATTTCGCATCGCCAATAAATAAATCATCAAAAACCGTTAACAACAAACCAAGATAGGCAAATAAAATCATTGGTTGCAAAATGAATCCGAGCATTTGCTTCCACCAATTTTCAAAAATACCCTTGGTTCTCTCGAACAAAACGCAAGTAATTGTCAGTGGCGAAACATAAATTAATAAAATAACACCCATTATCGACATTATCGTTATGTGAATGGCGCGCATCGCTATCGAGAAAAGCATTACCCCATAAGCAAAAGCTGCAAAAAAGAAAGCTATTCCCAAGCTTCCTGATATAAATCCAGCAAATATCATTTTTGCGAGATTAGGAACGGTAACATCGGGACCATAACCAATCGCTCTGGCAATTTTGCAATCAAGAGTATCCCAAATTCTTAAATAATCTTTTCCTATCGGATAGGAAGGTTTGGTTTTAAGCTCCTTCTGAGACTCATCTTCTAAAAGTAATAAGTAATTATATTTTGGAAAGTAGCATCCGTCATCGCCAGAAGAGGTGTCTCGCGTGGATTTGGGACTAAAAGTTATATTAGCAAATTCGGAAGATAAATTCATTACGGAATCCATAAAAAATCCTTGCCAAGCATTGCCCACTACGAAGAAAAACACTAATCCAAATTTAACTAAATAAGTCATTATGGTTTTTTTATTTATGAATGATTCTGGAGTCGCTAATAAAGTATTGAAACCAAAGATAACTACCGACAAAACAAGAGCTATTTTAATTGGAATTAAAAAACGGGTTTGAACTCTTTTGAAGAAAGTTTGATTCACATTGGCACCTTTATGCTGAACATAACCACTTGTGCATTCGCCATCGGGATTGGCTTTAGTTTTTTTAGGAATTTCATCTGAATTTATACAAATTGTTTTGCCAGCTTTTTGCATAAAATTATTTTCCAAAGTTTCTTTAAAACATTGAACTATTGGCGCAGAAAAATTTCTAGAATACATTGAAGAGTATTTGGAAAGTTTGCCTATTTCACTTTCGTTAAAAAATTGTGAATCTCCGCGCAAATCTTTGCAAGATTCTGCAAAGAAAAAAGTGTCGGGATCAAAATAAGAATATTTAGAAATCGGTGGCAATTTTATGCAATGATTCATGTATTGGCAAAAATTACTAATAATTCTAGGATTGTTATAAAAAAATTGTGGATTGTCGGTTCCGCCTTGTAAATTATGGTCGTAAGGGCAGGTGCTATATGTTTTTGCGCAAATATAATTTGGACTTCTTTCCGATTCAAAAATTTTATATTTA
>CAIOKL010000202.1 GCA_903858915.1 uncultured Alphaproteobacteria bacterium
CCGGGTCAAGGCTCACAAGTGGTCGGAATGGGTAAAGATTTATATGAAAATTTTGATTCCGCCAAAAAAGTTTTTAAAAAAGTTGATGAAATTTTAGGAGTAAATCTTACTAAAATTATGTTTGAAGGTCCACAAGAAGAATTAACAAAAACCGAAAATACGCAACCAGCGCTTATGGCGGTTTCCGTGGCTTTAATTGAAGTTTTGGAAAAAGATTTTGGTAAAAAATTTCAAGATTTATGCGCTTTGACGGCGGGGCATTCGCTCGGCGAATACTCGGCATTGTGTGCTTCGAAAGCCTTGACATTAGAAGATACCGCCAAACTTTTACAAATTCGTGGCAGTGAAATGGCTAAATGCGGACAACAAAATTCCGGCGCGATGTGTGCAATTTTGGGAGTTGAAATTGAAGTTGCCAAAGAAATTGCTCAAGAGGCTTCGCAAGGCGATATTTGCCAAGTTGCCAATGATAATTCGGTTGGACAAATCGTGCTTTCGGGTTCAAGAATTGCCATTGAAAGAGCGATTGAAATCGCCAAAGCCAAAGGTGCTAAACGCGCATTATTACTTCCCGTAAGCGGTGCTTTTCATTCGCTTTTAATGAAAGAAGCTCAAGAAAAAATGGCAAACGCCTTAGAAAAAACAATTATTAATCAACCGATCGTGCCTTTGGTGGCGAATGTTTCGGCGCAAATTGTGAAAGACGCTTCGCAAATTAAAAATTTATTAGTCGAACAAATTACTGGCTCAGTGCGTTGGCGCGAAACTATGTTGTGTTTTGAGCAAAATGGCATTGAAGAAGTGATTGAATTCGGTGCTGGAAAAGTATTGGCGGGCTTGGTTTCGAGAACTTGTCCAAATTTAAAATCGCGCTCGATTCAAAATAGCGAAGATTTAAAAAATTTTAATTTAATTTCATAAAATTGTTCAAAAGAATTTTTAGAAAAAAAGCGCTTATAAAGATTTTAGCTTTCTATATTTTTATAGTGGCTTTAATGTTTATTTTTCAAAGAAATTTTTTATATTATCCTTTTGGAAAAATTTTAATTATCCCCGAAGATTTTCAAGAAGTTAACCTCAAAACCCTTGATAATACTAGCATTTACGGCTGGTATAGTCCGCCACAAAAAGGGCAAAAAACCATTTTATATTTTCATGGCAATGCTGGAAATTTAATGGGTCGTTCCGATCGTTTTGAAAAATTTGCAACGCAATATGGAGTTATGGCAATTTCTTATCGCGGTTACGCTAAATCAAAAGGCGAGCCGTCGCAAGATGGATTTTTTCAAGATGCCGATTCGGCTTTTGAATTTTTAAAATCAAAAAATATTTCAAGCAAAGACATTATTTTATTTGGTGAGTCGATTGGTTCGGCGGTTGCCGTCAATCTTGCTTCAAAGCATGATTTTGGAGCTTTGATTTTGGAAGCGCCCTTTACTTCGATTTTATCAATCGCGCAACAATCTTATTGGTTTTTACCGGTCTCTTTAATTCTAAAAGATCGTTTTGAAGTTGATAAAATTGCGCCCGAAATAACCGCGCCAGTTTTGGTTATGCATGCTAAAAAAGATTATATTGTGCCATTTGAAGAGGGTGAAAAACTTTATTCATTATTTAATTCGAGAAAAAAATTAGTTGCGATTGACGGCGATTTTCATATTGCGCTCACGGGCGATTATTTAATGAAGCAAATTTTGGAATTTTTACAAGAAAAGAAATAATTTATTTACAAAATTTGTAAATAAATTTGCTACTTTTGGAGCGGGCGAAGGGACTTGAACCCTCGACACCAACCTTGGCAAGGTTGTACTCTACCACTGAGCTACGCCCGCTTAAATAAAGTAAATAGATAAGCGTTGTAACAAAGTTTAAAGAGTAAAAAATAAATTGCAAATGGTGAATTTAAAATTATAATTCTCATCAAAATTATCAATAAATTTTAAATAAAATTACTGATAAATCATGAATCCCACTAAAATATATTTTATGTTGCAAAATTATAAAATTCTTAATTTTTTCAAAAATAAAAAAATTATTTTGTTAAGTTGTGCGTTATTTTCGTTAACTTCATGCGTTGAAACAATTGTGATTTCAACCGGAGTTGGCGCGGGTTTAGCTTATCGCGAAAAGACCGTTGACGACACTCGTGGCGATATAAAAATTTCCACCAAAATTGCTTTAAAATTTATTTCCAATGGCTTAAAAAATCCCACAACTTCAATCGATATTACCGTTAATGAAGCCCGAGTTATGCTTACGGGAATTGCCCGCGATCCAGCAAAGGCAAAGTTGGCGCAAGAAATATGTTGGAAAGTTAAGGGCGTCAATGAAGTGATTGATGAAATTCAAATTCGCGAAGATGGAAAATTTACATTTTCCGATATTGGCTCGGCGCTTTACGATTATTTAATCACCGCCGAAATTGAAACCAAATTTTCTTTGGCAAAAGATTTGCGAACCTTGAATTATCAAATTACCACCGTTGACAATGAAGTTTATCTGCTCGGTGTGGCAATTGACGAAAAAGAAATGAATCGAGCGGTTGCAATTGCCTCTCAGGTTCGTGGCGTCAATAAAGTCGTCAATCATATAATTCTTGCTAATGACAGCCGACGCAACTGATAATAAAATTATAACTTTTGGTTGTCGTTTAAATGCTTTTGAATCGGAGGCGATAAAAAATGCCGTCGCCGAATCTGGCGAAAAAAATCTGATAGTTTTTAATTCTTGCGCCGTAACTTCTCAAGCCGAAAAAGATTTGCGTTCTTCGATTCGTAAGGCTCGCAAAGAAAATCCGTACGCTAAAATTGTAGTTACGGGTTGCGCAGCGCAAATCGATCCCCAAAAATATGCCAAAATGTCCGAGATCGATTTGGTGTTGGGGAATATTGAAAAATCAAGCTCCAAGAGCTATAAAGCTGATTTTAAAATTACCGAAAATTCTGCAAAAAATATTAATGAAAATCTCGAAATTTTACACAAAGATGCCATTTTTGACAATCATCAAAAGTCAAAAAATAATTTTATTTCAGCCAACGAACACTCTAAAATCAAGGTTAATGACATTATGTCGGTTCGCGATACCGCGCCACAATTAGTTTCATATTTTGAAAATCAAACTCGAGCATTTTTAGAAATCCAAAATGGTTGTAATCATCGATGTACTTTTTGCATAATCCCTTACGGTCGCGGAAATAGCCGTTCGGTGCCACTTGGTGAAATTGTTAACCAATCGCAAAAAATGGTCGCATCGGGGCATAAAGAAATTGTTTTGACGGGAGTCGATATTTCTGATTACGGCAAAGATTTGCCAATTCCGATCACATTATCGCAAATGATTCGCCGATTATTAAAAGCCGTTCCCGAGCTTACCAGACTTAGGCTTTCTTCGGTCGATGTTGCCGAAATCGATGAAGAATTTTTTGAAATTTTAGCCAGTGAACCGCGCTTAATGCCATATTTACATTTGAGTGTTCAGGCGGGCGACGATAAAATTTTAAAGCAAATGAAGCGTCGGCATAATCGTCAAAATATTTTGGATTTTTGTGAAAAAGCTCGCAAAATCCGTCCCGAAATGACTTTTGGAGCCGATATAATCGCGGGTTTTCCAACTGAAAATGAAGAGATGTTTAAGAATTCTTTATCGTTAATTTCTGAAGCCGATTTAATTTTTACGCATATTTTTCCATATTCCTCGCGTGAAGGTACGCCTGCTTCGAGGATGCCTCAGCTCGAGCAAAAAATCATTAAAGAGCGCGCGAAAATTTTACGCGAAGCCGGTTCTGCGCAATTACAAAAATATTTGCAAAAACAAATTGGCAAAGAATTTGAAGTTTTGCTCGAAAAAAATAATTTAGGCAAAACTCGAAATTTTTTAGATGTAGAAATAACTTCTGATAAAAAAAATGAATTACTAAAAGGCAATATTTATCTTTTGAAAATAAATAAAATCAAAAATAATTTATTAATTGTCGAATAACAACACAACTTAAACCTTTTAGTTAAAAAATATATTCAAAATCTAGGCTTTAAAATTTTTGCAATTAATAGTTGGAAAATTTTAAACAATTATTATTAAGCCTAGAGCCATAATGCAAAAAGACATTTATAAAAAGAAATCAAATTCATTCGAGGATTTATTTTACAATTTAATTAACACGCTCGCATATTCTAAACTTTGCGATATTTTATTGGATTCTGGGAAAAAAACTCAAGGAGAAGATTTGAAAACCGTTAAAGAATTTTATCAAGATTTTCTAAAAAACGAAGCGGAGTTTTCCCAAAAATTTGGCAAAAAATTACATCAAAATTTCGTTTTAATTATTGACGAACTTTGCATGAAAAAGCTAAAGGAATTTGTTAATATTGGCATTTTGGAAAAAGATAAATCAATTATTGAGGAAAAAATTGGTAATTTTTTCTGCGAAAATAATCAAAATATTGAGTCGATTTGTATAAAATATAAAAAAAATGTTATTAATAAATTTCAACGAGAAAGACTTAGCGCTGAATATGTAAAAAATTTTATTGGAAAATTGGAAACAAAAATTCCTCGTTATGATTGCATAGAAAATTTGGTTGAGGAACTGCACAAAGAAAATCCTCAAAAATTTAAAGAATTAATTGATTTTGAAGTTGGTTTAAAGGAATTAAAAGAAACCAGTGACAAATTAAAATTTGTTTTACAAGGAAGGGAAGCTTTGCCCTCCGGCGTTTTTTTGCTTCAGGCAAAAGAATCTATAAAATTAAAAAGAGCGGAAAAACTTGCCAAAAAATCTTTGTGCATAATTTCCTAATTTAAGATTTTAATGGCGAGTTTTTTTGTAAATAAATCTTGCGGATGTTGATAATATTGGTTAAAATTTTTAAAAACTTTAAGTAGAAAAATTTTTCTTAACCAAGATTTAATATCAAATCATGAATATTTCGCATCAATCTTATCTAAATTCCAAAGCGTGGCCGTTTGAAGAAGCGCTTCGCATTTACCAACAAATTCAAGGCAAAACTCCAAGCAAAGGTTTCGTGCTATTCGAAACGGGTTATGGCCCGTCGGGCTTGCCACATATTGGAACTTTCGGCGAAGTGGTGCGGACTTCTTTTGTGCGTCATGCTTTTTCGTTGATCGCGCCCGAAATTCCTACCAAAATGTTTTGTGTTTCCGACGATATCGATGGGCTTCGCAAAGTCCCTGACAACATTCCCAATCAAGATTTAGTGCGCGCAAATTTGGGCAAGCCGTTAACCTCGGTGCCTGATCCGTTCGCAACTCATCAATCTTATGGACATCACATGAACGCAAGATTGCGTAGCTTTCTCGACTCTTTTGGTTTTGAATATGAATTTATTTCGGCGACCGAAAAATATCAAAGTGGAGCTTTTGATGCCACGATGTTGAAAGTTTTAGAAAAATATGAAGAGCTGATGGAGCTAATGCTCCCAACGCTTGGCAATGAAAGGCAAGAAACTTATTCGCCTTTTATGCCGATTGATGTTGAGTCGGGAATCGTTGTCGATAAAGGCGTCAAGGCCATTGATAAAAAGAAAGGAACGGTGATTTACATCGCGCCAAATGGTCAAGAAAAAGAAATTTCCGTCACCAAAGGCGGTTGCAAATTGCAATGGAAAATTGATTTCGGAGCTAGATGGTTCAGCCTCGGAGTCGATTATGAAATTTACGGCAAAGATCATCAACCTAATGAAAAAATTTATCGCCGAGTGTGTGAAATCCTTGGCGGAGTTGCTCCCGTCAATTATACTTACGAAATGTTTTTGTCGGATATTGGTGAAAAAATTTCTAAATCAAAAGGCAATGGCATTGCGGTTGAGGATTGGTTGAAATATGCGCCGGCGCAGTCGCTATCGCTGTTCATGTATCAAAAACCGCGGACCGCTAAACGACTTTATTTCGATGTAATTCCGAAAGCGATGGATGAATATTTAACTTTCGTGCAAAATTTTGCGACACAAGATGAGGCTTTGAAGCTTGATAATCCAGCGTTTCACATTCATCGCGGTGATTTACCAAAAATTAATTTTAATCTAAATTATTCTTTATTGCTCAACCTTGCGAGTGCTTGCAACCCCGAGAATGACAAGGTTTTGTGGGGTTTTATTTCGAAATATCAAGCGGGATTAACGCCAGAAAATTCGCCACTTCTCGCCCAAATGGTCGACAAAGCCATCAATTATTATAATGATTTTATTAAGAAAAATAAAAAATATCGCGAGGGTTCGGAGGCAGAAAAATCAGCACTTCTCGAGCTTGCTAATGAATTAAAAAAAGTTGAACTAGAAAAACAAAATGATGCGGGTGAATTACAAAATTTAGTTTTCCAAATTGGCAAAAATCATGGTTATGAAAAAAATATGCGTGAGTGGTTTTTAGCACTTTATCAAATTTTACTTGGACAGGATCAGGGGCCGAGAATGGGGTCTTTTATTGCTTTGTTCGGGATTGATAATTTTGTTAAGTTGGTTATGGGAAGGGTGTAATTTTTGTAAAATTATTTTTAATTTATGAAAGAAAATTCTTTCAAATAGGATTTTTAATAAAATTTTCTATACAAATTTTGTTTTTTATTGTTAAATCCGACTTAACCTTTTTAAAAAAGATATAAAATAAATTTTTGATCTTTTAAACCATTAAATTGTGCTAACGTGATAGATATTAAATATTTCAAAGAATATAGGCAAAAACTCGGATTTAATAATCAAGATGGGGTCAAAAAATTCTTTGGTGCAAAGGATATAACTCCAAATGTTGATTATAATTATATAGACCTTCTTAATCTTAGATTAACAGAAATAGTTAAGAAGATGGATTCGGTAGTTAATGATTATATTAAGTTACCGGATTTAGATTATTTTGTTGAAAAAAATATATCACAAGTTTTTGCAAAGCTGAAAGAAAATAATATAATAAATAAATTCAATAATCAGGGCAGAAGACCTGAGGAAGTCTATTTTTCTTGGATGAGAGGGTTTGTTATTTCTGCCTATTTTTTAAAACCAATAAGTCTAATATTTGGAGTTGATGAGAAAAATGTAAACCTAATTGGCGATGATGATTTTGGAGATATTGAAACATTTAAAAGAACTCCAAAAGCTGATTTGGAGGTTATTTTAAGTAATAATAAAAAAGTTAGAATAGAGGTTCAATCGGGTTTTCAAGGAATTAATGATATAAAGCAACATAAGGTTCTTGAGGCAAAAAAAATTAACAGAGAGTTGGAATTTTTATCGGTTGTTATACATTTTGATTTATTCAATGGACAAGTTGCTTTTGTTCAAACTAACAATATTAATGATGAAGATGTAAATTGGATTACAAGACAGCAGATGGAAGGTCAAACGGTCTTTAATATCGATCAAAATTATTTTATTTGGAAATTAACCGATTCTCTTCCGGAGATTGCAGATTTTTTAAATTATTAATTTATGAATAATAAAAAAATTAAAGTAGTGGATTTATTCTGCGGAGTTGGTGGTTTAAGTTATGGATTTGCGAAAGATGATAAATTTCAAATTGTAGCCTCAAATGAAATTTTGCCCAACATGGCAAAGGCATATGAATTAAATCATCCAACTGTTAAAGTATATTGCAAAGATATAAAATATTTTGGAATTCATGATTTAATAAAAGATTTTAATATAGATGAGGGGGGAATTGATCTGGTTGTTGGAGGTCCTCCTTGTCAGGCATACTCAACCGTTGGTAAAAGATTGATTGATGATCCGAGAGGCAAATTGTTTCAAGAATATTATAGAGTATTAAAAGAAATTAATCCCAAAGCGTTTGTTTTTGAAAATGTTCGGGGATTGCTTTCGATGAATCGCGGTGAATTATTTAATACTATAATTACTTTATTTAAATCGCTTAATTATAGAATTTCATACAAAGTTCTAAATTCCGCTGATTATGGAGTTCCGCAGGTTAGAGAAAGAGTTTTTATAGTTGGAACTAAATTGAATAATGCATTTTCTTTTCCAAATCCAACTCATGAAAGCAAAGAATCCAAAACAACTCTTTTTTCTCAGCAAAATAAAACTTATTTAAATATTTCTGATGCGATAGGGGACTTGCCATTTATAAAGTCCGGAGAAAAGAGTTTTGATTACGAAACTCCGCCACAAAATTCATTCCAAGAGATTATGAGAATAAATGCCCCCACAGAATTAATGGATCACAATGCCCCAATCAATAATGGGAAATTAGTTAAAATAATGGAGCAATTGCCAGATGGCGGATCACCCTTAGATCTACCAGAAAATATGCGACCAAAAAGTGGATTTGCTAATACTTACTGCAGGCTTTGGTGGAATAGACCAAGCACCACTATAACAAGAAATTTTAGCACACCATCATCCTCTAGATGCATACATCCAAAAGCGCCTCGACCATTAACCACAAGAGAGGGAGCGAGAATTCAATGCTTCCCGGATAATTACATTTTTTATGGATCTAGAAGTGATAAGAATTTACAAATAGGTAATGCGGTACCAACATTTGTATCGATAGCAATAAAAAATTCAATATTACAACATATCGTAGAATAGAGAAAAGGGTACCAGGTTCCTTTTATTTTTAAATTAAAAACCCCTCACCCTAACCCTCTCCCCGCTTGTGGGGAGAGGGGATTCGATGGATTAATTTTTTGTAATAAATATAAGATCGAAGAGGAGACTAGGTCGATAAATTTTTATTCCAAAACGAAATATTAAAGAGAGTTTTTTTAATTTACTTTTTGAAAAAATCGTCGCCGTAATCCCCTCTCCCCGCTTGCGGGGAGAGGGGGATTCGATGGATTAGTTTTTTGTAATAAATATAAGATCGAAGAGGAAATTAGATCAATTTTTTAACCCAACACAAAATATTGTAGAGAGTTTTTTTAATTTACTTTTTGAAAAAATCGTCGCCGTAATCCCCTCTCCCCGCTTGCGGGGAGAGGGCTAGGGTGAGGGGGTTTAAAAGAAAATTTGTTGATAAACGCTTCATCTTTTTTTTCAAAAAAGATTCGCGACGGGGATTGCGTCACTTGGCGTCGTCGCTTTTCTCCATCAAAATTTCATTTTGATTTCG
>CAIOKL010000203.1 GCA_903858915.1 uncultured Alphaproteobacteria bacterium
CAAAAAATTTTAAATTCTTGGTGCGGAAATTTTGTTGAAATCGATAATTACAAAATTACTTATCAACGCGAATGGCCCGCGGAAAAAAATCATTTTGTGCCGTCGCCGAAAATGAATCAATTTTGCAAAGAATTGTCGCGAGACCTTGATGTATCTTTGCAAACTCGCATTGCTAAAATTGAAAAAATTGCAAAAAAATGGCAAATCTTTGACGATAAAAATAATTTATTGGGAGAATTTGATTGGTTATTTTTTTCAATTCCCGCGCCACAATTATTAGAATTAATTCCGAGTGAATGTAATTTTTTTGAGGCAACAAAAAATGTTAAAATGCTTGGCTGTTTTGCGTTGATGCTTGGTTTAGAAAAGCCTTTAAATCTCCAATATGATATTGCGTTGGTTAAGAATTCGTTGATTTCTTGGATTAGTTCCGAGCGCTCAAAACCGCAAAGAAAAAATTCGGCGTCATACACGATTTTAGCTAGAAATGGCTGGGCGGACGATAATATTGAAAATGATATTGAGGAAGTGAAAAATCAACTCATGGCGGAATTTTCAAAGATAATTAATCAGCCAATTGAGGGGATAATCCATCAAGATATTCACCGTTGGCGTTACGCAAATATTGCCAAACAAGAGCGGGGCAGTAAATTTTTTCTCGATAACGAAATGCGCATCGGAGCTTGCGGAGATTGGTTGATTCATGGTCGCATCGAGGCTTGTTATTTAAGTGCTTCGGCGCTTTTTAAAGAAATTTCTAAAAATTTAAAATAATTTCTCAACTTGAAAAATTCGCAAAAAAATTTTGAAATCATTAAGGAAAACCTTGTGGCAACTTATCGCAACTTGGCGCAAAATTCTAATTTGCAAATTGAATTTGATGAAAATTTAATCAATAATTTTTTTTTCTTGGAATCATAATATTGTTGATTTTCAACTTGAAAAATCTCATTCAAAAATATTTTCTTTAAAAGCATTTTCGCCAAATTTAAAATTGATTAAAAATTCCGAAGATGATTTAGAAATTTTATCTTTTATGCGCTCGAGTGTTGATTTAGGCTGTTGCTACGGCTTATTTCATAATCCACAAATTCATCAAAAATATAAAATTGAAATCAATAATTTGAATAATTTAAAAATTAATGTTACGAAAATTTTTGATGATTTTGAAAAAGCGCGAATTGTAATTTTGGCGAGCGATTGTTATCTGGGAATCGTCAAAAATATTTTAGCGAAAATTGAAAATGACATTTTTTATGCCGACGCTTCGAACCTTGAATTACTTATCTTAAACAAGTTTTTTAATAAGAAAATTTTACCAAAAACTCAAGATTTTGTAAAAAATTTACAAAATAATTTGGCGCCAAAAATTGTCCAAAAAATATTTGAATTAGAAAAATTTATTTATCATCAAGAAAATTTTGCGAAAAATTTAAAATTAATTTTAGAAGAATTAATTATTGAAAATGAAGAAATTGAGCAAAACCCTTCAAAATCAAGCCCCGAAGAGCAAAAACAAGCGCCACAAGAATCAGAAAATTTTGGCGCCGAATCGGTCGAAAATAATTTAAATCAAATTCAAAATGATGAAGTTTCGGATAATCCTAGCGAAGAAAAAATTGTTGAAAAAAAATTAGATGAAATGCCAATTTTTGAGGATGAAAAATTCGACGAAACCATTATTGACAAGCCTTCGATTGATAATAATAAAATTGAGTTTAAAAATCCTTATACAATTTTTTCAAATCAATTTGACGAAGTAATTAATCCGAAAAAATTTATTGATAAATTTGAGCTTGAAAATCTGCGCAATCAACTTGATTTAAAAATTTCTAAACTCAATTCAATTTCTAAAAAAATGAATTTGAAATTGAAGAGAAAATTATTATCGAAAAAAAATACTTACCAAGAGTTTGATGCTTCGGGCGGGGTTTTGAATCGCAAAAAATTAGTGAATTTGGTGCTTTCGCCATTGATTGAAGATGTGTGGATTAATTCCAAGGCGCATGAATATCACGATACGACTTTAACTATTTTGCTTGATAATTCTGGCTCGATGCGCGGAAATCCAATCGTCATGAGCGCGATGGCTTGCGAAATTATTGCCGAAATTCTCGAAAAATTTTCGATTAAAACCGAAATTATTGGCTTCACAACTTCGGATTGGAAAGGTGGGCGCGTTAGAAAATTATGGGAAACTTCGGGACGCAAAAAAAATCCGGGGCGCTTGAACGAGTTGCGTCACATCATTTATAAAAGTTTCAATCAAAGTTTTAAAAAATCGAAAATAAATTTGGGCTTGATGCTCAAAGAGGGAATTTTAAAAGAGAATATTGACGGCGAAGCCTTGTTATTCGCTCGTTCGCGCTTATCGCAACAAAGTGAAAAACGCAAAATTTTAATGGTAATTTCTGACGGCACGCCCGTTGATGATTCAACGACTTGTAATAATGATGGCGATATTTTATCCGATCATTTGCGTCATGTTATTAACATGATTGAAAAGCGCGGAAAGATTGAAATTATTGGCGTTGGCATTGGTCACGCCACCGACGAATTTTATAAAAATTCGATTACGATTCGCGCTCTTGAAGACCTTGGCGATGTTATGATTGATAAAATCATTAATGTTTTGTGAAGTATAATTTTTATTTAATTTAATTTTCCACCAATTCTAGATAAAACCCCCGCGGTTGCCCTAACCACGCTCTTTTGTAAGCTATTTTCAATCCCAATTTTTTTACAAATTAGTATTATTTTCGTACAATTTAATTTTATTTATCCATAAATAAAAAATTAATTTGGCATCGAAAACAAAAAAAATTACAATCAATAACTTAAAATAAATATTATACATTTTACCAAATATTGTTAGGAATAAAAATAAAAAAAACTTTTGTTTATAAAAAACAAATCCTGACAAAAAAAATAATTGTAAACAATAAATTTATATAAAAATAGCAACCTTAAAATAAACGGCTCTGGGTTTAAGACCTTAAATAATTGCATGAAACTTTTTTTAACAATCACAATTTTAATTAAAAATAATTTTTTAAAAATAGCCAAATTTTTTAAAAATTTTTTAACGCATTTTGCTTTAATATCTTTGATATTTGAGCAATTTATTTTTGTTGCGAGTGCTACGGCTCAAGCTTTGCCAATCATTCCCGACGGTTCGACCAACACTCAAATTACGCAAACCGCCTCGGGAATTGATCAAATAAATATTGCCCCAATAAATGCCAATGGTCTAAGTCATAACAAGTTTGATGACTACAATGTCAATGTTGCGGGGCAGGTTATCAATAATTTTTCTGGGAAAAATCCCGCAGAAATTATCGCGGGAAATGGCGCGAACGCAGTTACGCAAACCCAAATTGGCGGTTTGGTAATCGCCAATCCAAATTTAAACGAAGCGGGAAGTGCCAAAATAATTCTCAATGAGGTCACTTCGGGAAGCGTTTCACAGCTTTTGGGTTATACCGAAATTGCCGGAACTAAAGCCGATTTGATTTTGGCAAATCCAAATGGCATTACTTGCAATGGTTGCGGATTTATCAATACCGCGAGGCTTTTAATGGTCGCGGGAAAAAGTGATTTTGACAAAAATGGTAATTTTGGTTTTAATTTAAAAGAGCAAATTGACCCCAATCTTTATGTTCCGCTAATCACGATTGATGGGCTTGGGCTTGATGCCACAAAGGTTGCGGGAACCGAAATTGTTGCTTCGAGCGTAAAACTTCTCGCCTCGATTTTTGGTGGTGAAGATAATTCTTTGATGATAAAAACTGGCGAAGGAAAATATGATCTTGCCACTAAAAATATTGATTCAATCAATGCTGACGCGGTTAGCGCAAATTCAGTATCAGCTTCGAAAGATAATTTAAACGCGCAATCATCTTCGCCAATTTTTGCCATCGACGCTTCGGCTTTGGCAAAAATTCAAGCCGGACAAATTTATTTGATTGCCACAAAAAATGGTGTCGGCGTAAAAATGGCAAGCGAGATTTTGGCATCGCAAACCTTAAATCTTGAAGCCGATGGCGATATTTATTACCAAAATATTGCGGTTGGCGATGAGGCAAATTTAAAATCCAGTGGCACAATTCAAAATATCGATTCAAACGCTTCAATTCTAGCTCCAAATGTTCATATGCGAGCCGAAAATTTTGATAATTCGGCGTTAATTTCGGCTTATAATCTTGATATAAAAAATGCTAAAAATTTTAACAATTCGGGCAATCTCGAAGCGCTAAATTTATCATTTGCGAATGTTGAAAATATCAAAAATTCCGGCACGATTTTTGCGGAAAATTCTTTAAAAATTGCCGGAACAAATTTAGCCAATTTTGGCGATATTTTAAGCAATACTAAACTCGATATTAATCTTGCTCGAGAAATTAATAATGCGGGCAGTTTACAAATTATTAATGATTTTTCTTTAACGGCGCAAAGCCTAGATAATTCTGGTTCGATTAGAGTTTTTGGAGATAGTTTAATTAATGCCGACTCAATTAATAATCGCCATAATTCTTTGATATTTTCCAATTTAAATTCAACAATTAATTCCGGCAATTCTTTAATAAATTCTGGTGTAATTTTAGCGAATGAAAAACTTGATTTAAATGCTAATTTAGTCACGAATTTTGATGAAATTTTTTCCGGCAAAGATTTAAAATTAAATTTGACCGATAGTTTTACAAATGTTGGCTCGCTTAGCTCCATCGGCGCTCTCGATATCAAAAGTAATTCAACAATTATTAACAATAATCAGATTTTAAGTGATAAAAATTTAAGCATTTCCGCATTCACTTTGAACAACTCCGACAAGATTCAAGCCAATGGTGATATCGCTTTCGATGTCACTAATTTAACGAATGCCAATAAAATAATTTCGGGTGGAAATTTCAAAATCGCCAGCACTGGCAATGTTGCCAATAACGGCAATCTCGAAAGTGCCGATAATTTTGTAATTAACGCAATAAATTTAACCAATTCGCCTTTTGCGCTTATTTTGGCGAATCAAGATTTAACTCTTCAAGCTTCGAATATTTTCAACCAAAACACTAAGCCTCTTGAATCGATCATCAATTCAGGAATCGTTTCAAATTTTGGAGTTGTTAATATTTTAACCGATAATTTGAATAATAATGGCGGATTAATCGCCAGCAAAGCCACTACTTTAAATGCGCTGAGCGCTCAAAGTGTTGTTCTTGATAATGCTTTCGGGGCGTTTGTTTCGACCGAGGAAATTAATTTAAATCTCGGCGCTCTCGATTACACAATCACGGGGAATATTACCGCCAGCAACATCGACATCACTGCCAATAATATTTTTAATCGAGGCAATGTTGTGGCGTCGGATTTTATAAAATTGAATGCGACGGGCGATGCTGAAAATGCTCAAAACGGCAATATTATCAACGGTTTAGCGGATGGCGACAATTCCAATATTTTACTCGCATCGGGAAGTTACATCGATTTTATCGCCAAAAATAATATTGAAAATTACGCCACGATTCTTGGAAGCACCAACGCAACTCTCACTTCAATTTATGGCGATATAAATAATTATAATAATGCAAAAATTACTTCGGGATCGGGTCTCGCCACGATTAATGCAATTAATGGAGCCTTTAATAATAATGCCAAAACAACGCTTTTTACCGCCAATAATAATGCGATTTTTAATGTTAAAAATTTTAATAATTTTGGCGAAATTTCGGTGGCAAATGATTTAACCACCAACATCGAAAATAATTTAACAAACAATCCGTCGGCATTGATTTGGAGTGGTCGCGACGCCATTTTTAATGTTGCCAATATTTTTCTCAACAATCAAGCCGATATTTACGCCGATAGAAATTTAACAATTCAAAAAAATACTTCTTTAGATTCGACTCAAAACAAAACTAATTTAGTACAAAATATTTCGGGAAACCTTGAAACTTATAGTGGCGATATCAATATCAAAACTCTAAATTTTGAAAATAAAAGAAGCTCGATGAAAACTCAAGGCGGTGATTATGTTTACGGGCAAGCCTATGTAAGTGGTGGCGATTGCCATCGAAGTAAATGGGGAAAATTAAAATGCAATCCAATAATTTATCGTGATTTACATGCGGGAAATATTTATGGAATTGCTGGCTTAGAGGCTTCAGTGCTTTCTGGCGGTGGGATAAACATCACTGCAAATAATTTATTAAATGACGCTTCTTCGATAATTTCTTCGGCAAATTTTGGAATTAACACCGCAAACTTTAATAATAATTCTTATACTTTTGTTCAATATGATGACAGCTCTAGAAATTACGAATATTACACCTCCTTCATCAAGGCGGGTGGCGAGCTTGCCATCACGCAAAATGGTGCATTAAATCCAAGCTTGATTAATGGAAGCAATGTGGCTTTTTTCGTTGCGGGCGTTGGTAATTCGAAGCATACGCAATCGACCACAATTAATCACATCGATAATTTTAAATTAAGCAAAGACGGCATTGTTAATGTTGATCTTGGGCAAATTACAAAGGCGCTCAATGAAAATAATGCTTCAATTAGTGACTTGGAAAATTTAAACTCGTTAAAAAATCCAATTTTAGCGGGGAACTTTAAAATCAATCTCGATTCGTCGGCGACAACTCCGCTCGTTGAGTCAAGAAGCCAATTCACCGACGCTTCAAAATTCTTCGGAAGCTCTTATTATTTTGAAAAATTGGGTTTAAATCAATCGTTGATTTTGACGGGCATTGATAGTCAAAATAATAATCAATCTACAACCAGAATCCTCGGCGATGCTTTCATTGAAAATAAATTAATTCTAGATCAATTGAGAATTTTAACCAATGATTCACTATTTTTAAGTAAAAATTTTAATAATTCCAGTCTACAAATTAAAGAATTACTTGATAATTCAATTGAAGCATTTCTCGCTTTAGGACTAGACCCTAAACAAGTCGCGCTCAATGGACTTACCCAAGAGCAAATTAATTCCTTAACAAAAAATATAATCACTTTTGAAGCGACCAAAGTCAATGGCATCAGCGTTCTAGCGCCAAAAATTTATTTAACGAGGGAAACTCGCAACCGATTATTTAACACTAATTCTTCAGCTGGCGGTAAGTCTTTCGCCAATTCTTCGACCATTTTTGCTAAAGAAAATTTAACGATCGATTCGCCTCGCGGTCAACTTTTAAATGCCGGCTCGATTACTAGCGATTTAAATCTTACTTTGAATCTCGATTCGCTAATCAACAAAACCAAATCGATTTCTCAAGCGCAAATTATTGCTGGCAATAATTTATCAATCACCGCTCAAAATGGCGATATTAAAAATATTGGAGCTAAGATGGCTTCGAACTATGCTCTAAGCCTCTCGGCGTCGAATGGCAATATTTTAAACACCGCGATTGTTCAAACCAATGATCAAAATTTATTAAATCAAAATCCGGATTCTTATCAACTGGCGATTGGCGATATTGCAAAATCATCCGGCAATATTTCTTCGACACTTTTACAAAATGCTTCGATTAAAGCCGGCTCAATCGCCATCAATGCGGGTGGGGATTTTGGTAATTTGACATCAGATATTACGGCAACAAAAAATCTTCTTGCGAATGGATCAAAAAGCTCTGGGAATTTGGTAATCAATGCCGGAGGTAATATTAATATTGCATCCACATTTGATTTTAATTATTTATCCGGAGCAGAAATTACTTCATTTTCTAAAATAAAATCCGGTGGCGATTTTTCAATAATTTCTAACAATGATTCTCCAAATGGCGGGGGAATAATTTTAAAAAATAGTTTTCTTGATTCTGATGGAGCAATTTCAATTTCATCTAACAATAATATTTCAATTCTTAACGACAAAAGTTTGGAATTTTCTTTAAACGCTTTATCTGATATTCAGCTTCTTTCGAATGGATCAATCAATGTTGCCAATAATTATTTCAACACTGGTGGCTCAATTTTTATGACCGCGAGTAATGACATCAATAATTCTAACTATAAAATCCAAGCCAGTGAAAATGTAGTGATTTCTGCTGGCAATAATATCAACAATATTAGAACTATAGAAAATAATAATGAAACTAGAATTGAAGCCGGAAATATTGTCTCGCTTGATGCCGGAAATGATATAAATAATATCGGTGCAACTATTAAGGGTGGAAATCTAGTTTATCTAAAAGCCGGAAATGATATTAACAATAAAGCTTTGGTTAAATATACTATCAATGGCTCTTCAACAAATTCAGATGGCAGTGCGATAACTGAATCGCAAGCTCTCGCATCAAATGCCCGCTATATTAGTTCAAATTTAGTTGCTCAGGGAAATATTGAGTCAAATGGAAATTTGGTAATGGTTGCTGATAATAATATTAATATCAAAGGCTCAAATGTAGATTCAATTGGAGGCTCTCATCTCGAAGCAACCAATGGCAATATAAATATTACAACTGCAACGCTTCGCGACAAAACTTTTGCCGAAGGCGGAAGAAGAAAAAAACGCTGGGTTAGTATTTCGGACAACACAAACAATATCGAATCAAGCATCACAAGTGGCGGAAATCTTGATTTGATTGCAAGCGGAGCAAATGCTTCAGCTTCAGCTCTCGCAAGTGAAATTGGCAATATCAACATTACTGGCTCAAAACTTACTTCGGCAGACAATCTTTCTCTAAACGCTAAAAATGATATCATCATCGCTTCCGCACAAGATACCGATTTCAGCTCTCTAGCGGGAAGACG
>CAIOKL010000204.1 GCA_903858915.1 uncultured Alphaproteobacteria bacterium
AACCTGGTACCTTTTTTTTATTTTTAAAAAATTTTGCATTGATTTTGGCTTTAATAATTTTTCTATAATTCCTAAAATTTTACCTTAATATTTCTGGCGAATAAAATCCGAAACTTTTAGCAAAAAAATCAAACTGAAAAATGAAAAAACTTAATGACAATTTTATTAAATGGGCGTGTTCATTATCTGGTTGCGACGGCGGAAGTCCTGATGCAAAAATATGGGCATCTGGTATCGAATGGGGCTTTAGAGGCGATCCATCAAATTATTACTCCCAAGAATTGCCGGCAGAAATTCAAAAAGGAACTTACGAACCCCAATCAAAACAATATCCCTGGGAAGATAGTTTTACTTATCCATATGGTCAAAGTTTAGCAAAATTATACTACGCTATCAAGGGTGGCAATGTTGGTGATTACAAAAAAATTGCCGATGAAAAAAACCAACATGAATTATTTAAAACCAATCTTTATCCGATTGCTTTTAATAGCACTGATCCAAAATTATGGCATGATTATGAGTTAAATAAATTAACAGGTTTTGATGAAAAATATCTTTTTAAAACTTGGTGTTTTTTGCATCGTTTTCCCGCTATTTCGCAGATGGTTAAGGATAAATCTCCAAAATTAATTATTGGAACTGGCGTAAGTTATTTGACCGATTTTTTTGCTTGCTATGGGGGCTCTACAAATATTGATACTCCCATAAATATTGGAGAGCTAAATAAGACAAAAAAGCGTCAATATTATTGGGCCGAATTGAGCAATGGAACAACTCTGGTGGTCATTCCATTTTTCTCAAGTCAATTTGGTTTAAATAGCGGAGATCTTCTTCAAGAAATGGGAGAAAAAATAAGAAAATTAGTTCCCAATCTTTAGAAAAGGTACTAGGTTACTTTTATTTTTCTCTAATTTAAAAAAACTCGTCAAGCTTACGGGCTCTTCGCGTTTAAAAAATAGCCTAAACGGCTATTTTTAGCGAAGAGCGGGATCAGGGTTTCTCGCGTTAAAAAAATCGCCGAAACGGCTATTTTTAGCGAGAAACGGGATTAGGAGCCAAAGGCGACGCGATCCCAGGGGCAAGTCGTCTTCGAAATCAAAATGAAATTTTGATTGAGAAAAGCGACGAAGCCAAGCGACGCCATCCACGTCGCGAATCTTTTTTGAAAAAAAAGATGAAGCGTTGAGTAAAATTCGGTCGCATCATTTAAGAGTGGAAGATGGTATTTTCATTTTTAAATCTTTGGCAACCTCAGGTGGCATATAATTTTCATCATGCTTAACCAACAATTCCGTTGAGTAAAATTTATTTTCCGCAATATTTATTTTGCCTTTAGCTACTACTCCCTGTTCTTCTCGAAATAGATCGGGTAAAATTCCACGATAATTAAGCGTGAGTTCATTATTATAATCGGTGATGATAAATTCGGTGGTTAAAGCGTCGATTTTTTTGATTGAATCTTTTTTTATCATGCCTCCAACTCTTACACTGGCGTGGCTTGAACGGATTTTATCAATTTCCGATGGCGAGAAAAAAAAGACAATATTATTTTGAAAATTTTTTAAAATAAAAATTAGCGAAATAATCGATATAAAAAAAATTCCCGCCACAAAAATTGATCTTTTTTGCTTATTATTAAGATTTTTTTTGAACATTATTTAAGGCTTTTTTTAAAGT
>CAIOKL010000205.1 GCA_903858915.1 uncultured Alphaproteobacteria bacterium
GCCTCGTGATTCTAAATTTTTAGAAAAACTTGGAACTTACAATCCACTTCTCGGCGATACCGATGAAAAACGCGTTACAATTGATAAAGAGCGCGCTGAATATTGGTTGTCAGTTGGTGCGCAACCTACTGAAAAAGTTGCTAAATTCTTGATTAATCTTGGAGTTAAAGGTGCTGAAAAATACAAACCAGATTTCAAACCAAAAGCCAAAGGATCTAATTTAAAGAAAAAAGCTCAAGAAAAATTAAACAAAGAAATTGAAGCTTCTAAAGCTAAAGAAGAAGTGGCTCAAGCCTAGTCTTTATAAAAATTTTATTTTTTTTAAAGCCGATCCAAAATATTGGGTCGGCTTTTTTATTGAAAAAATTTACATAATTTAAAAATTTTTGAAATGAAAAAAATTTTAATCGCCACCAATAATAATGGTAAGTTTGTTGAGATTGCAAAATTACTAGAAAGCCTTGATATTCAAGCCGTGCCAGCCTCAAACTTAAATCTTATTGAGCCGGAAGAAACCGCCGAAACCTTTGCCGAAAATGCTTTCATAAAAGCCAAATTTTACGGCGATAATGCTCAAATTTTAGCGCTTGCCGATGATTCGGGTTTGTGTATTCAAGATTTGGAAAACGCTCCGGGAGTTCATTCGGCACGATATGCGCTCGATGAAAATGGCAATAAAAATTTTAAGCTAGCTTTTGAAAAAATTTTTACGGAATTGCAGAAAAAAAATATTTTTTCTTCGCAAAAACCGCCAGCTTTTTTTGTGTGTAATTTATGTTTGTATAATCCGAAAAATAATTTTAAAATTAATTTTGAGGGTAGGGTTGATGGTTATTTAACTTATCCGCCCCTTGGAAATCAAGGCTTTGGATATGATCCAATTTTTATTAAAAATGACATGAATCAAACTTTTGGTGAAATTGATGCGGAGCTTAAGCATCAAATTTCTCATCGAGCCGAAGCATTTTTGCAACTTGAAAATTGGCTTAAAAAAAACTATAATATTTTCGATTAATTTTCCAAAATTTAATATTAAAAATTCTGACCAAAAATATTTATGAGCAAAAGAGATTATTATGAAGTGCTTGGAGTGAGTAAGGGCGCCTCCGTCGATGAAATCAAAAAATCTTATCGCAAATTAGCGATGCAATATCATCCCGACCGCAATCCGGGAAATAAAGAATCCGAAAGAAAATTTAAAGAAGCGACCGAAGCTTATGAGGTTTTAAAAGACGATCAAAAACGCGCCGGATATGATCGCTATGGGCATCAAGATCCAAATCAAGGTTTCGGTGGCGGAGGCTCGCGCGGGCAGTCCGGTGGTGGTTTTGACGGTTTTGATTTTAATGATATTTTTAGTAATTTCGGCGATATATTCGGTGATGGTTCGGGACGCGGTCGATCGCAAAAAAAATCTTCGGCACAGCGCGGTTCAGATGTTCGTTACAATCTTGAAGTTTCTCTAGAAGAAGCTTTTAGCGGTTGCGTCGAAGAAATTAAATTCACTATTCCATCCAAATGCGATAGTTGCAACGGCTCTGGCTCTAGCGACAATTCGCGTCCAACAACTTGTCCAACTTGCAAAGGTGCGGGAGCGATTCGCGTCCAACAAGGATTTTTCATTGTTGAAAAAACTTGCCACACTTGTGGCGGAAGCGGAGAAATCGTTAAAAATCCCTGCAAAAAATGTAATGGACAAGGCAGGGTTAACAAAGAACGAACTTTGTCGGCAAAAATTCCGGCGGGAGTCGAGGAGGGCAATCGCATCAGGTTCTCCGGCGAGGGCGAGGCGGGAGTTCGCGGAGGAATCGCGGGCGATTTATTCGTTTATGTTTCGATTCGCAAACATCAATTTTTTACGCGCAAAGAAGCTGATATTCATTTTGAAATGCCACTGCGAATGACTACGGCGTCACTCGGCGGAAGCGTTGAAATTCCTACGATCGACGGCACAAAAGTTATGCTTCAAATTCCCGAAGGTTCACAAAATGGCGATACTTTGCGCTTAAAATCAAAAGGTATGAGCGTTATAAACTCAGGTGGCAGAAGGGGCGACATGTATGTTAAAATTAATATCGAAGTGCCGGTGAAATTATCATCCGAAGAAAAAGATTTATTGCAAAAGCTTGATAAAATTATGCAAAATAAATCTTCGAGCAATCCAAAATCAGAAAATTTTTTCAAAAAAGTCGGCGATTTTTTTAAATAAAAAACAATTTCTTGATTTTACTTTCACCCCCTCCCAAAATTTTCTTGCAGAAAATTTTACCCTCCCGCAAGGGGCTTACA
>CAIOKL010000206.1 GCA_903858915.1 uncultured Alphaproteobacteria bacterium
GTTGATTTCTTTTATTTTTTCAATAATAATTTGTTCATCAATTTTAAGAATAAAAATTTCCAGAAAAGGCAATTTCTTTAATTTGATTTTAACTTTAGTTTGGTGTTTAATTTACATTATTTCGCTTATTTTTAGTTATAGATTAAGCGAAAATTCAAGCTCCATGGCATTTTTGCCATATTTAATAAATTTTACTTTTTTGATTTTTGGGCTGGTGCCGTTGATTTTTAATTCAGGTTTAAAAAAATGATAAATAAAATTAATTATTATCTAGTAAAATCATTTTTAAAAAACTTCTTAATCGTTGCCCTTGGCTTCTCGGCGATGTTTTTTTTAATCAACATTATTGATATATTTGAGAGAATTAAAGATTCGGAAGTTGGTATTTCTTTGGTTTTCATTTTGGCTATTTTAAAAATCCCGCAATCCTTAACCTCAATAATTGCCTCGGTAGTCCTGATTTCGGCGATATTAACTTTTTACCAACTTTCAATCAAAAGTGAATTAACAATTATTCGTACTTGTGGATATTCGATCTGGAAAATATCAACTCCGGTCGCCGTCACGGCGTTTTTTCTTGGAATTTTTTGGGTTACAATTTTTAATTTTATCGAAATAGTTTCGGCAAAGAAATTTTATCAAATCGAAACCAAATATATTAAAGCTGAAATGCGCGAATCAATCGAGCCATCTTCTGGCGCATGGTTTCGTCAAAAAAATTTTTATAGAGAAGGCGAGGATATTATTATAATTGCCCGAAAAATTTATAAAAATAGCGCAGAATTTTCGAATGTAAGTTTGTGGTTTTTTGATGCAAATAATATTTTTTACAAAAAAATTGATGCCAAAAGAATGTTTTTGGAAAATCATAAATGGATATTGCAAAACGCGATTGTAAATGATGAAAAATTAATCAATCAAAATGTAGAAAATTTAGAAGTAGCAACTGATTTAGAAGAAAGTTTCATCAAAAAAAAGATAATTAATAATTTTGATTCGGCGCAGTTTTTTTTGATTTTTGAATTGCCAAAATTAATTCAAGAACTTGACGCATCGGGCTTAAATTCTAATAAATTTAAGGTGTATTTTAACGGTCAACTCAATCAAGCTTTGTTGTTTGTGGCGATGATTTTTTTTGCAACATATTTTGGAATTTGTAGCATTCGCAATCGCAAAGCGCAAATTAGAATTTTCGTGGGAATTATTTTTGGATTAATAGTTTTTATCGCATCGTCAATTTCATTCTCGCTAGGGTCGTCGGGAATAATTTCGGTATTCGAATCAACTTGGTTAATAAGTTTAATATATATTTCAATTAGCATTCTACTTATTTATCGAAAAGAAAATTCCGCTTCATAAATAAAATTTTTAAATAAGGTTTATATTGCCCTTGATAAATTAAAAATATTAAATTAAAATCCTGACTTAAATAATACTAAAAATTAATTCTAAAAAAAAATATGAAAAAAACTATATTATTATCGAATGTTGTTATTGCCTTGTCGCTACTTTTTTCTTGCGCTCCAAAAGAAGCAAAAAAAACTAGCGGAAACAATGAATTAGGAGACTTGCCAGAGTGGGTTCTTGATCCAAAAATTAAAGATGGTGTTGCTGCGGTTGGGATCGCAAGCCCTTCAAGAGCTGGTATTACTGTTCAATTGCCAAAAGCTGAACTTGATGCTAAAGCAAATATTGCTGCAACAATTCAATCTGAAGTTTCTAGAGTTACTAAAAATGCTTTAAGATCAGGCAAAGTAAATGATGCCGATGATGTTGAAGAGTTTTTCGCTCAAGCTAGCAAAGAGGTTGTAAAAAACCTTCCATTGTCTGGCGCTAGAAGAATTCATATGTTCAAAGCTCAAGATGGAACTCTTTATGTTCACATGATGATCGATGATCAAGATTACAGCAAATTCTTAAAAAATAGCCAAAAAGATTACGAAGATAAATTGAAAAAATCTAATTTGAGCAGAGATAGCATTGATAAATCTCAAGCTGCAACTAAAGATTTATTCGACGAACTTGAAAAAGAAAGAGGCAACATTCCTGCGCTTCCTGTAGAAGCTAAAGAAGAAGCTA